>DASTTJ010000431.1:0-15144 GCA_035760205.1 Steroidobacteraceae bacterium
CCCCCCCCCCCCCCCCCCCCCCCCCCACCACCCACACCGCTAGAACTTGCCGGCCTGGAAGTCCGCGAAGGCCTGGTGGAGCTCTTCGCGGGTGTTCATGACGAACGGGCCATAACGCGCCACCGGTTCGCGCAGCGGGCGGCCCGCCACGAGGATGGCGCGGCTACGCGCCTCGCGGCCCTGCAGCCGCACTTCGTTGCCGTCGCCGAGCACCGCGAGCTCCTGCGCGTGAATGGTCGCCGCCTCGCGCGATACGCCCACCGATACGCCGCCTTCGTACACATATACGAACGCCGAGTGACCCGCTGGCAGCGGCAGCGCGAATTCCACGCCGGCGTCGAGCCGGATGTCCATGTAGACCGGGTCCGTTGCCGGCTGGCGGATCGGGCCGCTTACCCCGTCCAGCGTGCCTGCGATGACCTTCACCTGCGCTCCAGCGCGGTCGACCACGGGCAGCTTGTCGCCACCGAACTCCTGGTAGTTAGGAGCCGTCATCTTGTCCTTGGCCGGCAGGTTCATCCACAGCTGGAAGCCGCGCATGCGACCCTCGCGCTGCTCCGGCATCTCGGAATGCACGATGCCGCGGCCCGCGGTCATCCACTGCACCGCGCCCGGCTCGAGCACACCTTCGTTGCCGTGGTTGTCCTTGTGACGCATGCGGCCGTCGAGCATGTACGTGACCGTTTCGAAGCCACGATGCGGATGCTCCGGAAACCCGGCGATGTAATCCTCGGCCTTGTCCGTGCCGAACTCGTCGAGCAACAGGAAGGGGTCGAGATCGGGCAGCTTGGGCTGGCCGATGACGCGCGTGAGCTTGACGCCCGCGCCGTCGGAGGCGGGCTGGCCGCGAAGCGTCTGGATGACTGCCCGCGGGGTGGTGGCGAGTTTGTCTGCAGTATTCATGGTCGGCCCGAAATGGTGTCAATGCGTCGCAAATCAAGGGTTTGAGGGCTTGCTTGCTTGACGCCTCCGGGGCTGGCCGGTCTAATACGCGCCCCTCGAATTCCAACCGTGGCCGGGTAGCTCAGTTGGTAGAGCAGCGGATTGAAAATCCGCGTGTCGTTGGTTCGATTCCGACCCCGGCCACCACTTCGTCGTCTTATCGCGGACAATCCGCGCATGAACCCCGAATGGCTCGGCTTCGCCGCCGCGGCGCTCACCAGCGCCTCCTTTATTCCTCAGGCCGTCATGACGATCCGCTCGCGCGATACGCACGGAATTTCGCTCAGCATGTACGTCATCTTCACCGTCGGCGTCGCGTTATGGCTCGCCTACGGCATCTATCTCGACTCGCTTCCAATGATTCTCGCGAACCTGGTGACGCTTGCACTTGCCGGCACGATCCTCGCGTTCAAGCTTCGCTATGGCTGAGCGGCGCTCAACGCGTCTGTTATCAATCGATCATCTCTCTTAGATGTCGCATGCAGCATCACTAGATCGCTGCAGTCCTCCTAAAGCTAAATCCACACTTCCTGATTCAAGGGGTTGAGCGATTCGTTGCCGTTGCGCAACAAGGAATGTCACCGGTAGACATTTCACTTGACATGTTTTCAATAAGAGGGATCAATCAGCCTCATACACGATACAAATCGGTCAAAATCAATCAAACGGGCGACGAGTTCGTGGCTGAACCTTGATTCGATCGATCGTGCGGTTTTTCGGATTGATCTCGAAACCACGGTTATTTGGGGGGTAATTCAATGTCCAGGTTCGTCGGCTCTTCCTTAGCATTACGCCGCGCAATCTCGCTGGCGATTTCCGGCGCCAGTCTGGCGCTCCCACTGCAAGCGATCGCACAGGATGCGACGCAAGACGCAGCCGTCTCACAGGAGCTCGAAGAGGTCGTAGTGACCGGCTTCCGCGGGTCGCTGAACACCGCGATCGCGGCCAAACGTGGTGAGACTGCTGCCATCGACGTCATTGCGTCTGAGGACATCGGCAAGTTCCCGGACAGCAACCTCGCTGAATCCATGCAGCGCATCCCCGGTGTCGCGCTCTCGCGCAGCGACGGTGGCGAAGGCCGCAACATTTCGGTCCGTGGTCTCGGCGCGGGCTTCACCAAGGTGCGCATCAACGGCATGGAAGGTGCCGCGCAGACCGGCTCCAGCGACATCTACGGCGCCGGCAACAACGGCCGTGCTTTCGACTTCAATGTTTTCCCCACGGAAATCTTCTCGCAGCTCGCCGTGCGCAAGACGGCTTCGGCGGATGTCGAGGAAGGTTCACTGGGCGCCACCGTCGACCTCAAGGCGCCGGGTGCTTTCGACTACGACCAGAATCAGGTGTTCTCGATCACCGGCCGCGGCATCTACAACGAAGTCAGCGAGGACGTGGACCCGCGCGTATCGATGCTGGCCTCGAAGAAATTCTTCGACGACACCTTCGGTGTGCTGGCCACGTTTTCATTCCAGGAACGCCACACGCGTGAAGCGGGCTACTCGGCGGTGGACATCCTGCATTTCGGAACCAACGCCAACAACATTGGCACCGGCGCGGCGCCGATTCTCCTGCCGTTCTGCACGCCTATTGGCTGGACGCTCACCGCTCCGAGCCCGGTCCCAGGTACTCGCGGCGCCACGGGCACCGATTGCAGCGCTGGCAATGCACGCACCAGCGACATGGCTGCGTTCATGGAGGTCTACAACCGGACCAACGATGCGATCCGCGATGCCGCGGGCAATCTTGTGCCCGGCGGCGGTGCCTACCATCCGCGTCTGCCGCGCTTCGTAAACTCCGAACAGGACACGGAGCGCGCGGGCGGCAGCATCTCGCTGCAGTGGCGTCCCACCGAAAACACCTCTCTCTCGCTGGATGGTTTGATCTCGCGCTACCAGCAGGAACGTCGCGACGACTACATCCTCGCGCTCTCTTTCGGCCGCAACCTCAGCAACAACGGCCAGCCGATGGTGTCGATCCGCGACGTGGAGTTCGATGAGGACGGCTCGATGACCTACGGCCTGTTCGACGGCGTCGACGTGCGCGCCGAAGGCCTGGTCGACCAGTTCGTGTCGACGTACGAGCAATTGAGCCTGGACTTCAATCATCAGTTCACCGACAGCTTCGGCATCCACGCGTACGCCGGCCGCTCGATCAATGACTGGGACGGGCCACTGCGTTTCCAGACCTTCATCGATGCCATCGACACCGAAAACTTCTCGGTCGACTTCCGCGGTGGCCGCAAAGTGCCAATCATCGGTTTCGGCTTCGACGTTTCGAACCCGGCCAACTTCCAATACGCACCGACGCCGGACAACAACCAGACCGTGCTCGGTGGCTTCTCTCTGCAGGGCAAACCGCAGGAAAACATCACGGCCAACAACACATTCGAGCTGGATGCCAACTGGCAGATGAGTGATGCGTGGAGGGTGAAGGTCGGCACGCAGTACCGCGAGAGTCACTTCAGCAGCCATGGCTCGAATCCGCTGAGGAACGCGACGCTTACGCAGAGTCTACCCGCAGGCGTTTCGCTGGCCGATATCACCAGGCAGATCAGCGGTCTCGACGACATATTCGGATCTGGCGCGCCCTCGAGTTGGGCGGCTGTCGACCTCAACCGTTGGCACGAGGTCTTCGATATCGACAGCATCGGAGTCTGCGCCGCGCCGACGTGCGGCGCCGCTCAGAGCAAGATCTTCGAGGACGTCCAGACCGGTTACCTCATGTTCGCCTTCGACTCGGGTGATCGTTGGGGCATTCCGATTCGCGGAGACTTCGGCGTGCGTTACGTGATGACGGACCAGTACGCGGCGGGCGTGATCCCGGTCTCGGCGCCCCCAACGTCGCCGTACACGTCCTTCGCCCAGTTCAACGAGGTGGAAAGGGACTACTCGGACACGCTGCCGTCGTTCAACGTGGTGTTCGAACTTTCCGACAACCTGCTCGCGCGCCTCTCGGGCTCGAAAGTGATGTCACGTCCGGAACTGGGCAACCTCTCGCCCACCGCGGGCGTCACCGCGACCACGCGCACGGGCAACGTGAACAATCCGTTCCTCGACCCGATCCGCGCGAAGACGGTGGATCTGGCCCTGGAATGGTATTTCGCGGAAGGCTCGTTGCTGTCGGTGGCCTACTTCTACAAGGACATCGAGAGTTACATCCAGCGCATCACCAGCCAGGTCCCTTATAACGAGCTCGGCCTGCCGGACTCGCTGCTGGATGGCACGCCGGCTTCGCCCACCGACATCTTCACGGTGGGCCGCTTCGAGAACACGCCGGGGGGTCCGCTGGAGGGCTTCGAACTCAATGCGCAGGTGCAGTTCAACTTCCTGCCGAGCTTCTGGAGCAACTTCGGAGTGCTGGCCAATTACACGAAGGTCGACGCCGAAATCGAGTACTTCCTCAGCGCGGGTGGTCCCTCGACCACTGCGCAACTAGTTGGCATGTCACCCACCACCGCGGCCGGCACTTTGTATTACGAGAACGAAAAGTTCAGCGTCCGTACCACGGCGGCTTATCGCGACAAGTTCTTCCGCGCGATCCCGGCCTCACCGGGTAGCGACGTACGCGGCGACCTCGCGACGACCTACGTGGATGCGCAGGCCTCATGGTTCGTGAACGACTACCTCACGATCCTGCTGGAGGCGCAGAACCTCACGGGCGAACGCAGCACGCTGTATATCGACGACACGCGTGAGAACACGTTGTTCCAGACTGAGATCGGCACCACCTACACGCTGGGTGCGACCTTCAAGTTCTAGAACGCGGGTAGGTCAATCAAGCGGCCGCCTTCACGGGCGGCCGTTTTTTTTTGCCTGGTGAACGGAAGCGACTCTGTAGAAGTCGCGTCGTTTCATTTATTTCTCCACCCGGTTCGTCGTATGGTGCGCTCCGTCGTCCCGAGACAACAAGAGCAAACAATCTTGAACGCCACCGACGCTTCCGTACCGGCCTCCGCAAAACTCTCCAAGACCCTGCGCGCCCGCCACCTCATCATGATCTCCATCGGCGGGATCATTGGCGCGGGCGTATTCGTCGGCAGCAGCGCCGCGATCCAGAACATCGGCCCAGCCGTGATTCTCAGTTACCTGTCGGCGGGCGTCGTCGTCTACGCCGTGATCCGCATCCTCGCGCGCATGGCTCTCGATCAGCCGGGCTTGGGTTCGTTCACCGAATATGTGCGCGCGGGTCTGGGCGATGGCGCCGGATTCATCGCTGGCTGGTTGTACTGGTGGTTCTGGGTGGTGGTGGTTGCCATCGAGGCCATCGCCGGCGCAACGACAGTGCACCTGTGGCTGCCACAATTCGAGGTCTGGCAGATTGGTCTTGCGCTGATGGCCATACTGACTGCGGTGAATCTCGCCTCGGCGCGTTCCTATGGTGAATTCGAGTTCTGGTTTGCGTCGATCAAGGTCGCCGCGATCATCGTGTTCATCGTCGTCGCGGCATCGTGGTTGTTTGGCGTCGGCAACCCGGCCAGCCCCGGGCTTTCGAACCTGACCACGCAAGGCGGCTTCGCGCCCTTTGGCTGGGGCGCCATCTTCGCCGGCATCACCACGGTGATCTTTTCGATGGTGGGCGCGGAGATCGTCACCGTGGCCGCGGCGGAATCGGCGGAGTCGAACCGCACCATGTCGCGCCTTGCGGCCACTATCGTGCTCCGCATCCTGTTGTTCTATGTGCTGTCGATCCTCCTGATCCTGTGCATCGTGCCCTGGACACAGTTCAAATCCGGCGATTCCTCGTTCGCGCTGGCGCTCGAACGCATCGGCATTCCGGGCGCGGCGACCATCATGAACGTCATCGTGTTGACGGCGGTTCTGTCCTGCCTCAACTCCGGCGTCTATGTCACCGCCCGTGTGCTCTTCGCCATGGCCGACAAGGGCGACGCGCCACGCTGGCTCACGGCGGTCAACAAACGCCAGGTCCCGGCGCGCGCCATTCTGCTGGGCAGCGCCTTTGGTTTCCTGGTGATGGCGCTCAACTGGATAGCGCCGGAGAAGCTGTTCACCTTCCTGTTGAACTCCTGCGGTGCGCTGATGATGTTCACCTATCTATTCGTGGCGGTGGCGCATTTTCGTTTTCCTTACTCGCGCCCCGAGTTGCGCGATGCCGGTGGCGCGAAGTTCATCGCCGGTGGCGCGGCGCTGGCCATGATTGCCGTCATGGTGGCCATGGCAGTGATGCCCAGCAAGCAACCCGAGATGTGGGCAAGTCTTGCGTGCCTCGGCGTGATCGTCGTGGCGCTGTTCATCAAACGCTCCATGGCCAGACGCGCGATCACCACTTGAGCACCGGTATCGGGCTCAACGGGTGGGTGCACAGGCGTTTGAATGTGAGTTGCGCGAGCCGCTGGCCGTTCCAGCAACGTCATTCAGAAACGATAGCTGATCTCTGCGAACACCGATGCCCGCCGTTTGCCTTCGATGTCGGTACCGGTGAGCGGCATGGCGACTTCGAGATATCCCGTGAGCGCAGCCCCCTGGATCGCGAGGCCAGAGCCCGCTGTCGCGGCGGACTCGCGCCCGGGCAAATCCTGCTTCCAGGCAGCACCGATGTCATAGAAGCCGTAAGCCGAGAGCCGGCCGACTAACGTGTCGGTATTGATGATGTCGCGGCGCAGCTCCAGCTTGCCGCCCAGCCCGCTGTCTCCGGCGATCTCCGCGACTTCGAAGCCGCGGCCAAGCCGGTCGCCGCCGATCTTGAAGCGCTCGCTGTCGGGCAGAACGTATCCGCTGTTCTGCGCAAACGCATCGACGCGAACTGACCAGCGATCGGCGAAGCGGCGGTATGCAGTCGCCTGCATGAGCGTCACGATGAAATCGGCCCGGCGCGGGTCGTCGAGGAGAAAGGTGGACTGCAGGCCGCTGCCAAGGGCGTCGAGGCCCTGGCGTAACTGCAGATTTGCCATGAGCTGAGTCGTGCCTGCGCGCCAGCTCGCGCGCAGCGCGCCTTCGACGATTCGCAGCCGGTCGTCGCGGATTTCGGCGCCCGAGCGGTCGATGGTCAGGTCGTCGGCTTCGAAGCCGAAGCTCGCGTTGAGCGCGAGATCCGAGGGCAGTTGCACCGGCTTCGTGATGCGGAACGTGGCGCGCTCGCGGGTGTACTCGTCATCGTAATTGACGGGCGCTTCGTTGGGCGCCGAATGCGAACGGAAAAGCAGGGCATTGACGCGTGTGCCGCCGCTGCCGAGCGCCGTGTCGGCGTACAAGCCGCCTCCCAGGTACTCCTCGTGATCTGCGGCGGCCGCGAATATGAGCCCGAGCTTTTCGCGACCCCCTAACAGGCCGTTGGCGAACAACTGGCCGAGCAGAAACATGGGTCCGGCCTGGTTGGTGCCACGGTTGTTCATGCGCACGACACCCTCGACCGGCGAATAATCCGTCTTCACCAAGAGCTCGAATGCGTTGCGGATGACGGGATCGCGCCGCGTGGTTGCAGTGACCGCGAGGCCGGCGAACTGGCGCATGGCACGCAGCGCCTGCGCCACGTCGTCCTTGCGCAGCGGTCGTGCGTTCTCGAGCTGCGCGCCGATGGTATCCAGAGCGTCGCTGAACCGGCCGTCGCCTTCGTAGATCACGCTTGTGACCTGCGCTTCGAAAACCTGCACGCGCAGCACACCGCGGGCGGCCAGCGCATCGTCGAGCGCGAGCTCCGGTTTCACGTAGCCGTCGCGCACGTAGAGATCCGCGAGCCCGCCCAAGATGGCGCGCGCGGCTTCACGGGACAGGGGGCGCCCGAGCTGGTCGCGGTACGCGGCAAACAACTGCGGCGGCGAGTACAGGGTCGAGCCGTTGACGATGACGGTGGTGAGAGTGGCGGCAGACGTGGCGGTGATCTGCGGCGCCACCTTCGCCGCGGTAGTTAGTTCACCGGTCGCGGCCATGGCGTCGTGAGCGGAGAATATGCCCACTGCGATTATGACAATCGCCCCGGATCGCGCTCTGGCGATGCGCACGAAGCGCGCGGTGGCGCCACTTATTGTCATTTGTCCGCGCATATCCCCGTCACCCGACCCAACGGCGCGCATTCTCTCCGATGACAGCTCGCGATGATGCGATACCCCTCACATTGTGGCGGGCGTTCGCTAAGTAGGATGCGCGGATAACGATGAAGGGGATTTCAGGTTATGTCGTGCAACAAGAAGAACTCACTGCCCTTGCGTTGGGTAGTTAGAAATGTCTCAGCTCTGCTGTTCGCCTGCGCCGCGTTGCTCGCCGCGCCGGCGGCAAACGCCCTCGATTCCGGCGACATCGTCCTCGTCAGTTCGAAAGGCGAGGTGCACATCACCGTGAACGGCGCCGCGCGCAATGTGCGGGCTGGCGGCGTGCTCGAATTGCCTGCCACCGTACGCACCGGGCGCGACGGCAACGTCGAGCTGAAGCAGGGAGCGACCACGGTCAGCGTCGGCCCCGAGACGCTGCTCGAATTTCCGGCACTCGAGAAACGCGGCGCGCCCATCGATCGAATCCTGCAGCCGCGCGGCAACGCGTTCTACAACATCGGCAAGCGTGAAGGCCGCAAGTTGCGCGTGGAAACGCCGTACCTGGTCGCCGTCATCAAGGGAACGCAGTTCAACGTTGCGGCAGAGGACGAAGCCACGACGATTTCGCTGTTCGAAGGCCTTCTCGAAGTACGCGCTGCCGACGACAGCAGTGTCGTCGATCTCAAGGCCGGCGAGATTGCCTCGCGCCAGCGTGGAGACAAATCGATCAGCATCGTCGAGATGGACGCCGGCAAGGCACCGCCTACCGGTCCGCGCCCGCCGGCGGGCAGTGGCTCCCGCTTCGGTACGCCTTCCAGCGACGGCGGTGATTCGCTGCTGGTCGATGGCATCGATCGCGGCGCCAATAGTCCGCGCGCGGAAGTCGAGATCAGCACCGATGTGCTCGCTGGTGGCAATGCGGTCGAGACAGGCGCAGCCGCCATCGTGAGCGTCGGGAGCGCGGTGGATGCCACCACGAGTGTCGATGTGAGCACCGCCGGCACGGACGTCGATATCCAGGCCGCTGCTGCCGTGAGCGCTGGCAATAGTGTGGACGTGGCCACGAATGCCGCAGTGAACGCCGGGCCGCCGGCTGCGGACGTGGCGACCAGCGTTGCCGTGGACGTAGGTCCTGCCGCCGTCGACGTGGGCGTCAGTACCGCGGTGGACGTTGCTGCTGGCGCCGTGGACTTGTCCGCGGGCACTGCCGTCGACGTCGGCCCCGTGACCGCCGTCGTGGATACCAGCACCGCCGTCGATCTCGGCGCCGGTGCGGTCGACACCTCGGTCGACGCCGGTGTCGACGCCGGACCACTAGCTACCGACGTGGGCGCGGGCGCCGCCGTCGATCTGACCTCCGGCACCGTGGATGCGGGCGTCATCGTCGGCGCGAGCGCACCGCTCGTCGAAGTCAATGTCGGCGCCGATGCGGCCGTGGACGCGGTGGCCGGTACCGTCAACCTGGGTGTGGATGTCGCCGGCGTGGACATCGATCTTGGCGTCGACCTTGCTGACCCGGTCGACACAGTCGAAACCGTCACCGAGACCGTGACGGACACGGTCGTCGATGTAGGGGGACTACTGGAAGGCCTGTTGCGCCGGCCCGCTAGAAGATGAACCGCTTCAGCCGTCGTCACGGCTGGTGGTTGATCGCACTCGCCGTTTTTGTGCTGATCGGCGGGATGCGCGCCATCGGCCAGTTGCAGCCGCTCGAGAATGCGGCGGCGGACATGCGTGCGCGCATGACGATGCGCGAAGTCCGTTCCAACATCGTCATCGTCGGCATCGACGCCGCCAGCCTGACGGCACTCGATCATTGGCCCTGGCCGCGGCGCCATCACGCCAAACTGATCGAGCAGCTCACGCGCGCCGCGCCGGCCAGTGTCTTCCTCGACATCGACTTCAGTTCGCAGACCAACGCTCTCGACGATGCGATGCTTGAAGCCGCGCTGGTGAAACCACGTGATTTCCCGGTCGTGCTGCCCACGCATTTTCAGAACGCGAGCGGCACGGATGACGCATTGGTGGTCAGCGGGCCGCTGCGCCGGTTCGCCCGCCGTACCGACACTGCGATCGTCAACGGCCCGGCGGGTCGCGATGGCCTGACCCGCCTGTGGCGGAACATCTGGACGGTAAATGGCGCGCGCATGCACAGCGTGATCGACCCGCGGCGTGTGCTGAGGGACGAGCGGGACGTTCCCATCGACTTTTCGATTTCGCCCGCTTCCTTCACCTACGTGTCGTATGTGGACGTGTTGGAAGGCCGGGTGCCGCGCGCGGTGCTGGCCGGCAAAAACATTTTCGTCGGCGCGATCGCCGTGGAGCTCGGCGACATGCTGGCGGTGCCGGTACATCGCACCGTGCCCGGCATCGTGTTGCAGGCGCTGGCGACCGAGACCGTGAGCCAGGGAGCGCCGCGCACATTGTCGACGTGGATGTGGCTGGGGTTGCTGGCGACGTGGACCGCGCTCGCGGCGTTCATCTATGGCGCCCGCTGGCATCGCAACCTGCAATTGCTGGCGCTGTCGCTTGCGGCCATCGCCGGCCTGTCCGTGTTCGCATTTACCTACGATCGATGGGTGCTCGACACGGCCGCTCCCATGCTTGCGGTTACGCTGCTGTTCGTCGCGGGCACCGTTCGCTCGCTGGAGAAGCAGACCTGGCGCGCGTTGTCGTATGCGCTGGGCATGCGCCGGCGAGACGCGTTGCTCAAAAGCGTGGTGCAGTCCTCCACCGACTGCATCGTCTGCGTCGACGAAGCCGGCATCATCAAGACGGCGAATCCGGCGGCGTCGCGCCTGTTCGGCTGCGCCATGTATGAACTTCTCGATGAACCCATCGCCAAGTTCATCACGCTGCTGGCGGGTGACGGCGCCGGCGCGCGGTTGAGCGCGCTGCATGGCGTGATCCGCGAATGCGACGCGCGCACGCGCAATGGCGAAGTTTTTCCTGTGGAGATCTCCGTGAGCCGCGTGCGGCTCAATACGGAGAGGCTGTACACCGCCATCGTGCGTGACATTCGCGAGCGGCGTGCGCAGCAGCGCCAGCTGCAGCACCAGGCAACCCATGATTCCCTCACCAGTCTGCCCAACAGGGCTGCACTGCTCGCGCATCTCGATGCCGCGCTCGGCGTGGAATCCGTGCGGCCTTCGCTGGCGCTGCTCATGCTCGATTTGTGCCGCTTCAAGGAAGTGAACGACACGCTGGGACACAATGTCGGCGACCGGGTGTTGTGCGAGGTAGCTCAGCGCTTCGCGAACACGCTCGGCGATCGCGGACTCATCGCGCGAATCGGCGGCGACGAATTCACCGTGGTGCTCAACGGCCCGGACAGCCACGAGATGGTGACGACCACGGCGCAGTCGCTGGCGGATTGCCTGCGTACGCCCATCGACGTCGCCGGTATCTCCATCGAGGTGGGTGTGAGCATCGGCGTCGCCCGTTTTCCGCACGACGCCAGTGATGCGCAGACACTGCTGCGGCACGCGGACGTGGCGATGTACGTGGCCAAACGCCGCGGCTCGGCGTACGAGTACTACGATCCCGCACATGACGAGAACACGGTGCGCAAGCTGGCAATCGGCGGCGAACTGCGCGCGGCCATCGCCAACAACGCGCTCGCGCTGCATTTCCAGCCGCAGGTCAACCTGCGCAGCGGCATGGTGGAAAGCGTCGAAGCGCTGTTGCGCTGGTTCCATCCGACGCAGGGCGCGATCGGTCCCAACGAGTTCATCGCCATAGCCGAAACCACCGACCTGATCCGACCGCTGACCGAATGGACGTTGAGCCGCGCGCTGACTCAGGTCCGTGACTGGCGCGAGCGTGGCGTGCACGTGCGCATCGCGGTGAATCTCTCCGCACGCCTGTTGCAGGACATGGCGTTCCCGGCGCGCCTTCGCCACCTGCTGGATGAATCCGGCGTCTCCGCGGCCTCGCTCGAGCTGGAGATCACCGAGAGCGCCATGATGCTCGACCCGGCGCGCGCGCTGCGCGTGATCCAGGAAATCGCCCGGTTCGGTGTGCTCATCTCGATCGACGACTTCGGCACCGGGTATTCATCGCTCGGCTATCTGCGCGACCTTCCGGTGCACGCTCTCAAGCTCGACAAGTCTTTCGTCATGGGGATGCGCAACAACGCTGACGATCGCGTGATCGTGGAGTCCACCGCGCAGATGGCGCATGCGCTGAAACTCGAGCTGGTCGCGGAGGGTGTCGAAACCGAATGGGACGCGCAGTTCCTGGCCGACGCCGGCTACGACTTCGCGCAGGGTTACTGCTACACCCGCGCGTTGCCGGCCGACAAGTGTCTCGCCTGGATCGCCGAGTTCAATGCCACCGCCATGCTCACTCTGGGAGACCCCAACGTGACCGCCGCGCTGAGTTCCCGCGCGGAAAATGGGGACACTCCCCATTTCCTAGCAAAAGGGGCCGCACCTGGTGGGTGAAAAAGCGCGCCTCCATTTCACTGCGGTCTGATCCGTGGCACCCAAGCGAATCCCATTTGGAAGCCGATGTCCGGCGTGTTGTTGAAGTTCTGCAGATTCTCGGTGATGGCGAAAGAGGCGACGCAGCAGTCGAAGCGATGCCGCACGCCGAGGCTCAACTGAAACTTGTCGCTGAGCAGCTCGTCGAGATCGGTCTGCGCGCGGTGGTAAACGCTCTTGCTCGCATAAGCCTGCAGATTCATGTTGGTGCGTGCGCTCATCGTCCGTTCCCAGCCGATGACGATGGTGGGAATCACTTGGGCGTCGTGCTCCGAGGGCATCTCCTGGCCCGCGTAGTACACCGCGGCGAAATCCATGTGCAGCGCATTGCGTTCACCCAGTCTGCGCACCGACGTCTGCACTCCATAGTCCGTGTGCCCCGTGGACAACAACGGACGCTCGCCACTCAATGCCGCCTTCACCGCGGTCTCCACCGACATCTGCCATCGGCCGGGTAGTGAGATGCCGGTGAACCGCAGTCCGAAAGTGGGGTCGAGGAAACCCGGGCTCTTCGGCGGCTCGAACAGCACCACCTGCGCACCCTTGAGGTCGTAGATCATGTGAGTGCCATTGCGCGTCACGGCAGGACGGCCGAAAGTGCTGAGGCCCGCCAGATCGTGAAATCCCTCGATGGTCGAATCGAGGAAGCCGCCCTGGTAAGACACCGCGGTCGCAATCGCATAAAACGTCCAGTTGCTCGAAATCTTGTAATGCATCGTCAGGTCGAGCGTGGCGGACTCGAGATCCAGCAAATAATTTTCGCCGGGCAGGGCACGGAGTGCGTCGATCTCGGCGGGCCCGATGTCTCGCCGGCCGGAAGCCTCGAGCTCGGTCAGGTATTTCTCCACGTTCTCGCTGAGCGCCCAGGTGTTCTGATAGCCGAGCTCGGCTTCGAACGCGAACGTGCGCGGTTCGATACTCACGGCATGCGCCGGACGCATGTCGAGACGCAGAAATCCAAAAGGCGTGAGATCGCGTGAGCGCAACATGCCGTAGAAACGACCCTGCGGTTCTTCAGCTTGAGCGGGAATGACGGGCGCGAGAGCGACTGCGAAGCAGCACCAGGCGGCCACCCTGGCCAGTTTGTGTTTCATCAAAACTCCAGTCCCCTCGCGACGCGAGATTTACCAGTCCATGTGCCCCGGGGCAATGACACCAAAGCGCCGCTTATCTTGTGGCCCGGCGTTGCATGCAGTCCACAACTGGCCGTTCGCACTGTAAGACAAGCGGGTTTCTGGTGGCACATTTGCCACAGAAGGGCTTTCTTTTTGGCCTCATGAGGCGTATTTATGCCACCACTTCGCCGGCAGGAGGGGACGGCGATCCAACACACCAGGAAGGTCCGCATGAAAAAGCCAACCAAGAATCGGCCCGCGCTGCAGGCGCTGTTTCCCTCGCTTCTGGTCGCTGTCACGGCGTCAGCTCAGGACGCGCCGCCCGACCAGGCCATGCAAGAGGTCGTCGTCACCGGCTCTCGCATCATCCAGTCGAGCGCTAATTCCCAACAACCCGTATCCATCATCGACCGTGCGGATATCGATCGCACCGGGCTCGCCAGCATCGGCGAGTTGCTGCAGCAGGTCACTGCGGGTGGCAAGGCGCTCAACGCCAAGTTCAACTCTTCCGGCAATTTCGGCTACCCGGCAGATGGTGGCGGAATCGGCGCCGGTTCCGCGCAGGTGGACCTGCGCAATCTCGGCAGCAAACGCGTGCTGGTCCTCGTCGATGGCATCCGTTGGGTGAATGAATCCTCCGCGTCCGGCGTCTCCGGTGCCGCCGATCTCAATACCATCCCCATGAGCATCATCGACCGCATCGAAGTGCTCGAGGACGGCGCTTCGGCCATCTACGGTTCCGATGCCATCGCAGGCGTGGTGAACATCATCACGCGCAAGAAATTCGAAGGCGTCGAGCTCAACGGATATTTCGGCGAATACGAGGTCGGTGGCCCCACCACCGATGTCAGCCTCACGCTTGGCGGCGGCGGTGAACGCTTCTCTGGCTTGTTCGTGGCCAGCTACTACGAACAGGAAGGCATCGACTCCAGCGAGTGGGAGCAGTCGTCGTTCCCCCAACCCCTGGCCGGCCTTGCAGCCGGCAGCTCGGCCACGCCGCAAGGCCGCTACACCTTCTGCGATCCGGCGCGTCCGGCTGCCACCTACGGTGCGTGCAGCGCCAGCCAGGAGTTTTTCTACGACATCACGCTGAACAACGGGAACACGACTCCGGTCTGGAACCCGGCGAATCCCGAAGCGGGTTCGTATCATGATTTCGGCGGTGCGGATCGCTTCAACTACGCGCCGTACAACTTGTTGCTCACGCCTTCGCAGCGCAAGTCGATGTTCGCCCGCATGTCGTTCGAAGTCAGCGACAACGTGAGCATGTACGTCAAGGGGCTGTTCAACAACCGGCAGTCCACCAACCGCGCGGCGCCCGAACCCATCTTCGTGGGTCCGTACGCGGGCACTGGCGGCCTCGCCGACACCATTTCCATCTCGGCGCTGAATCCGTTCAATCCGTTCGGCATCGATCTCGACTCGAGCAGCAACTTCGGCTGGGTCACG
This sequence comes from Steroidobacteraceae bacterium, assembly GCA_035760205.1. GTDB lineage: Bacteria > Pseudomonadota > Gammaproteobacteria > Steroidobacterales > Steroidobacteraceae > CADEED01. The sequence goes on from DASTTJ010000431.1 coordinate 14,970, forward strand.
CGCCGTCCCGTGGAAGTGGGTCCGCGATTGTTCGAGCAGGACGTCAACACCTGGTATTTCAATCTCGGCTTCGAAGGCAGCCTTGGGGCCGACAGCCGATACCACTGGGACGTGAACTACGTCAGCTCGGAGAACAACGCGGACCAGACTTTCCGCAATGGCTACAACATCGCCA
>DASTTJ010000432.1:0-3396 GCA_035760205.1 Steroidobacteraceae bacterium
CAGGATTGCTGGCGCCATGTCTGACCGGTAAATCAACTCACCGAGTATCGTGACGACACCCGTGACCGGGTTGATGACATATCCGCGGATGGATTCCGGTGTGGGTGGATAGAAGCAGGCGAGGTACTGAATTCCACCCGTGTTGCCGACAGCCGTGCTCCCGAACCCCGCAGCCTTGTTTACATTGTTGCTGCAGGTAACAACCGCACCGCCGTAGCTGGAGTTGGTAAGCACACCGCTGCCATTGGCGACGCTGCAGGTTTGACCGGAGGGCTGCGTGGCGACTGCCACGTTGAAGCTGGAGGCAGCGGGAAGCTGGCGCGCGAAGGTGAATGGGCCATTCGCGTTGATGGCAAGATTGTCGGCACCATTGTTGGTCAGCGCGAGCCCGATGCCCGTGAGACCCGAGATCAATCCGCCCACAGAGAATCTGCCCAGGACAGTGATCCTGATGCCAAACAACGAGTCGCCCGCGGCGTTTCCGGCCGTCACGAGGTAAGTTTCCGGGGACCTGGGTTCCGAAGGTGTGCCTGAGATGACGCCATCGGAATCCATGACGAGCCCGGCAGGCAGATCGGGGACGACAAAGTAGCTAGAGGGCTTGCCCCTGATCGTGGGAACAAGCGGGGTGATGGCGACTCCCTGTATGAACAGGTTCGGGTCCGGATAGCTGAGACCGTCTGGCCTCGCCAGAGGTGGATCCTCGTATTGCGAGGTGGTACTACCACCACAAGACGACAGACACACGGCTGCCGCCAGAAGGCACGCCAACGAAATGTTCCGCGTCATAAGGCCCCCGAGCGCTACTGCCGATCCTAGCGAAGCGCACTCGGCGCCACCAGAAAGGTGGGCTTGCGTAGTCTGCGTATTCCCCTTATTGACCCGTCTGTCGCGGGTTTTCCGCCCTGAGCGAAAGCTTCCTGAACGGCATGCTCCGCAGCCGCACTCTGGTGGCGGCAAATACTGCGTTCGCAATTGCGGGCCCGATGACGCCGACCCCGGCTTCACCCGCATTGGCGTAGCGGTCATGGCCGCTCAACGCATCGAGGTGGATGTTGATCCGCGGCACATCGGCGAGGCGCAACATCGGGTAGGTGTCGAAATTGCCTTCGACGACTCGCCCATTCTCGATGGTGATCTCTTCGTTCAGGCTCATGTTCATTCCGAATACTGCGGATCCCTCGAGCTGCGAGCGCACCGCATCGATGTTCAGCACCTGCCCGCAATCGAAGGCGATGTCGAGCGATTGAACTCTGAGTTCGCCAGGGACGGTGATTTCCACGGTCGCAACCGCGGCCACGGTCATGCCCGCATGCGGTTCGCCGGCGCCACCAAAATTGCCGATGGCAATGCCGCGGCCCTGGCCCGCCGGCAGCGGGGTGCCCCAGCCAGCCTGTCTTGCCGCGACTTCCAGGCATTTTCTCCAGCCCGCATCCGGCCACTTGGCTAACAACCGCAGGCGGTACTCGAGTGGCTCGATGCCGGCCCGCGCGGCGCATTCATCGATGAAGCACTCGACGAAGAAGCAGTGCGAGTTGTAGCCGGGGCCTCGATACTGTCCCGTGAGGATGTGTGTCTCGACACTCGAGGTTTCGATGCGGACGTGGGGGATGGATCCCTTGACGTACACCGAGTCGCTCATGCCGAACATCACCGGCTTCCACGCTGCCACGTGCGAGATCAGCGCCTGCGGCAACCCATCGGATCCAAGCGCGGCGCGCATGCGCGCGGCGTGCAGGTCGCGGTATTTTCCCTGGCGGAAGGTCTCCTCGCGCGACCACATCACATGAATCGGCGTACCGGGAAACCGTTTGGCGACGGCGAGGACCATGCGCACGTCGTCGCAATTGACGCGGCGTCCGAAGCTGCCGCCCACCAGCGTCTGGTGAAAATGGACTTTCTCTGCGGGCACGCCAGTCTCTTCAGTGGCAATGACCAACGCCTGCACCACCATCGCGGCCGGATGCCAGAGATCGACGCGGTCTGCCGTGACCAACGCGGTGCCATTGAGCGGCTCCATGGTGGCGTGATCGCAGAACGGCGTCAGGTAGGTAGCTTCCACCACTTCTGCATCGGCTGCATCGATGAATCGCGGCGCATCGCCGACGTCGCTCAGCAGATCTTCAGCAGGTTCCTTCAGGCGTGCATACAGCGCGTCATAGATCTGCTGGGTGGTTTTCCACTGCGCGCCGCTTCCCAAGTCCCAGGTAACGGGAAGTGCCTCGAGCGCCTGTCGCGCCTGCCAATAGTGCTCGGCAATCACGGCGATACCGCTTTGCGCGCTCGTGTTGGCCCAGTGCGCGGGCTTCTTGAGCACGCGACGCGGCTCGTCGGGGTCGACCACCGCGACGCCGCGCACGCCTGGCATGTCTTTGATCTTCTCGAAGTCGTAACTTTGGAGCCTGCCTCCGTGGACCGGGCACTGCAGCAGCGCGGCATAGAGCATCCCGGGTAAGCGAACGTCGATGCCGAACACCGAGCTGCCGTTCACCACGGATCGCGCGTGGATCATCGGCAGCGTTTGCCTGGTCAACAGCGTCCATTGCTCGCGCGGTTTGGGGGCGGGCTCCTTGGGTAGTTTGATGGCCGCGGCTCGGGCCGCGACCTCACCGTAGCGCGCCTGGCGCTTCGTATGCGCATGGAACAGCACGCCGGATTTCGCCTCGATCTCCTTGACCGGCACCTTCCACTGCGCCGCCGCGGCTGCTCGCAGCCTTTCGCGCGCGCTTGCGCCGGCCTGCATCAGGGTTTTCATGACGTCGCCCGACGCGCCGGCGCCCGCGAAGGTGGACCAGATCCCCGTGGCACGGAGATACAGGTTGCCTTCGCGCGTGTTGCGATTGAACGAGATCGGTTCGACACGCACGTTGTTCCAGTCGCACTGCAGTTCTTCAGCCACGAACATCGCTGCCTGCGTCGAATTTCCCGTGCCCGATTCCGGGCCAGGCACCCGCACCGTCACGATGTTGTCCGCGCCGATCACGATCCACGGGGTCAGCTCGGCCGCGGCGGGGCCTTCCGTGGCTCCTTCGGCGTGTACGAATCCCAGCGCCATGCCCCCGCCGATGACCCCCGTGGCGACGATGAACTCGCGCCGTCTCATCGCGGTGCGCGGTAAATCGCGAGGAGTGTCGGGGTCGGCCTCGACGGAGCGCGTCTCGCCGTGGATACTGAGTTCGGCTTTCATGCGGCAGTATCAAACGAGGCACTGAACGCGTCTTGTAAAAAATCGGCACCGGGGAGCGGCTAGCCATTACACCGACCATGGTCAGCAAAGGCATGCGCTACTTTCGGCTGCGGCCCGATGCGCACCTGGATCCGTGGATCAAATGCTACTGGTGGGTCGAGCCCGAACAGGGCAGCAATGGCGCGCCCGCGGAATTGCCAGACTTGTTG
>DASTTJ010000433.1:0-6021 GCA_035760205.1 Steroidobacteraceae bacterium
GACGACGTTCGGATGAACCTGCGCATCGTAGTTAGTGACACCGTCGTCGCTCAGGCCCGCCATGCCCGAGCGCAGGAAGATCTGTCGGTTCACGTATGGCCCGTTGACCGAATCCGCCACCGCCAAGCCGAGCGCGGAGAGCGGCGAATCACCGCGGCAGGAGTTGTAATAGAAGTAGAACCTGTTGTCCGCCAGCTTCACGACGTCGGGCGCCCACAGATCGTCCACCTGCGACCAGGCGAAAGTCTGCTGCAACGCCGTGAGCACATTGGTGAATAGCGGGTTGGCGTTGGTGACGCCGTCGGCCACCAGCGTCCAGTTCATGAGGTCGGTGGTTTTTGCGGCGGCGAGGTGAGAGCCGAAGACGTAGTACTCGGTGCCCACCTTGATGACCGATGGATCGTGCACCGAGGCGTTGACGAAACTGATGGCCTGAGAAGGTGGCGGCGGCGGAGGGGAGCCACCCGAAGACGAAGACGAAGACGAACTCGAACTGCTGCTACCTCCGCCGCCTCCGCAGCCAGCCAGTGCGACACTGCCGAAGATCGCCAGGGCGAAAATCCGCCGGATGATATTCATGCCCGGAAAGGTGCCTGAGCACCTGCGTCCGTCCAATGACCAAACGGCGCGCCTGCGATATCAATTGGCAGGCGGGCGTTTTGTTTGAGTGCCGAGGAAGTCGCGCTTGCCGACGCTGACGCCGTTGTGGCGCAGGATGGCGTAGGCAGTGGTGAGGTGAAAGTAGAAGTTCGGCACGGCGTGCTGCACGAGGTAGTCCGCACCCGTCATCCATTCGCCTTTCCAGCGCGGCTGGCTCACGACTCGCGTGGCCGCGCCGTCGAAGTCCTGGGGCGAGAAACCCTCGAGATAAGCAATGATGGAGAGCACTCGCGCCTGCAATTCTTCGAGCGTTTGTTCGGTGTCGGGTTGCGACTCCGCGGGCTTGCCCGAGAGGAACGACGCCGCGAGTTTCACCGTGTCGCAACAGATCTGCACCTGGCGCGCGAGCGGGAATTGGTCGGGAGCAAGCCTCGAGGACACGAAGACGCTCGGGTCGAAGGCCTTCGATTTTGCGTAATCGCCGGCGGTGCCGAGCCACTTGTCCAGCTGGCCAAGCTGCTTCTTCATCTGCGAAAAGATTTCGGTGTACATGGCGGCATCTTATAGGACATCGCCGATGTCAGTCGGGATTCTGAGCGTACCGCCATGTGCCCGGGAGATTTCCGAGTCGATGTACAACCACAGTCCCAATCCGTGCTGGCTCAGACGAACAGCGCCGCGCTATTGACGCAATCCTTGCTCGCGAAATCTGTCTCGATCGTGCGATCAGGGAAATTCACGCGCGGCTCCGCGTGGTTTCGACCTTGAGTTCGTCGCCCACCTTCAGGCCGAAGGCGATGTCCTGCGCCGGCAAGGTTGTTAGGACAATCGCGGTGCCACCGGTGTCAAGGACATTTTGTCACCGCGCCAGCCATGAAAGCGTTTTCACTAGATAGGGCCTGTCTTGTGGCCAGCCGATGGCTCGCCGGCAGCGACTGGAGACAGTGAGACGCAGCCGACAGATTGCGAGGATAAAGCGCTACCTCCCGCCCGCCGGGCCGATATTCGACTCTGCGCCATGCAAGACTTCACATGTCGCCAGGGAGGGTCGCGGTGTCTCATTCAGGTGATACGAGTACGTCGCAGTTGTCGCAGCATGCGCTGTCGCTGCGGTTTCTCAGCCGCGCACAGGCGGAGGTGGCGCAAATGCGCGCCTGTCTACCGGAAGAGCCCATGGCGCTCGAGCCTTCCGCCATTGTGCACATCGAACGAATGGCCCATCACATATCGAGCGCGGCCGAGGCCTTCGGCTTCCCGGAAATCGATGCGATTGCCGGGGCCATCGAGCTCATGACCCAGCCTGGTCCCCGTCTCAGCGTTCGCGAGCGCATCGCGCTTGCCGCCCGGCTGCTCGACAAGATTTCGGCGTTGTCCATCTACGTTGAATACGAACTCGCCGAGAAGGAAGCCAAGCGCGTTCCAGACGAGTTGCCCATGTCGGCGGCGCTGCCGGGGTTCGGCGCACGCCGGAAATAGGGTTACCCTGCGGCGTGGCGAAATCCGGACTCGTCGGGCTGGTCTTCGGCAGGGCGGCGCCGCAATAGGCTGGCGAAGTCGACCGCCGGGAGCGGTGGACTGAAATGAAAACCCTGGTATTGATCGCAGCCCATCGACTTGAGTGAATCGAGCTGCTCGAGTGTTTCAACGCCTTCGGCGACGACCTTGAGCCTCAGGCTGTGCGCTAGCGAGATGATCGCCTGAACGATTGAAGCATCGTCGGCACGCGTCATCAGGTCTTTGACGAAACCGCGATCTATCTTCAGCTTGTCGATCGGGAATCGCCGCAGATAGCTCATGCTCGAATAGCCGGTTCCAAAGTCATCGACCGATACCTGCACGCCCATGTTGCTCAGCTTTTCGAGAATTGCCGCTGACTCCTCGGGGTTCTGCATGACGGCGCTTTCCGTCAGCTCCAGCTCGAGGCAGTGTGGGTTGAGCCCTGCGTTCGACACAGCGTCGTGGATCAGCGCCAGGAGATTGCCCTGTCGGAACTGCGATGCGGAGACATTGACCGCCACGCGCAGCGGCGGCAGCCCTTCGTGCTGCCATGCCTTGCATTGCCTGCAGGCTTCGCGCAGGACCCATTCGCCAATCGCGTTGATGAGACCGCATTCCTCGGCGAGCGGGATGAAATCTTCCGGCATGATCGTGCCGAGTTCGGGGTGCTGCCAGCGAATGAGTGCTTCGGCGCTGTGAAAGTAGTCGGTGGCGGTATCCACTTTCGGTTGGTAGTGCAGCACGAACTGGTGTTCCGCGATGGCAGTATGCAGATCGCTCTCGAGCTTGACGCGATCGCGCGTCGCGGTATCCATACCGGGCTCGAAGAACTGCAGATTGTTGCGGCCGCGCTGCTTGGCGCAATACATGGCGGCGTCGGCGTGGGCGATGAGGTTCTCGGCACTCCTGCCGTCGACGGGGTAGAACGCGATGCCGATGCTGGTCGAGGTATGCAGATCGACTCCGGAAATCCGGATCGGGCCCTTCAAAGCGTCGATGGCTTCCCGTGCGACACGTTCGGCATCGGACCGCGCCGCCGCGGCACCGAGCACCAGCACGAATTCATCGCCGCCGATTCGCGCCACGGTGTCGGCCTTCCTGACCACGCTTTGCAGGCGCCGGGCAACCTGATTCAGCAGCTCGTCGCCCGCGCGATGACCCAGTGAGTCGTTGATGAACTTGAAGCGATCGAGGTCGAGAAGGAGCACGGCGAATTGCTGCTGGTCCCGTTCCGCATGAACGATGGCCTGATCGAGCCGGTCGTCGAGCAGCACGCGATTGGGCAGTCCGGTCAAAGCATCGTGCGTGGCCAGATGACGAAGCTGATGGTTCGCGGCTTCCAGTCCCAAGGTGCGGACGGCAACGAGATGCTCGAGAGACTGGATCTGGCGACGAACGATCCTTTCCGCCTGCCATTTGCGCGTGAGCGCGCTGGCACATTGCAGCACTTCGATCGGCTCGAAAGGCTTCTTGAGCACCAGTAGTTTGTCGGAGTGGCCGAGCCGCTCGATGAAGTCGGCCCAGTCGTAGTCCGAATGAGCGGAACAGATGACGACCTGAACGTCCGGATCCGCAGACCACAGATGCTGGATGGTCTCGAGTCCGTCCCAACCCGGAGGCATGCGCATGTCGATGAAGGCGAGGGCGAAGGGACGGCCATTCGCGAGCGCACGCTCGACCAGCGCCACACCCTGTTTACCCTGCTGTGCGAATTGAAGTTCGAACGACGGCGGTACAACGGGCGCCGCGCTTTCGCCGAACAGGATGCGTTCGGCCTGCGTCATGCCGGAAGACAGGCTCGGCTCCTGAGCAAGGATCTTCTCGAAATCCTGATGAATCGCCGGGTTGTCGTCGACGATGAGGATTCGATTGTTGAGGTGCTCAGGTGGCTCGTTCATCGCAGGGGTTTCTCCCGTTATGTACAACGTGCTTCCCACAGGCATGGAAACCGAGAATTGCTAGCCGCTTAACACTAGCGGCTTCCCTTAGCGGCTACTGTTAAGCCCTTGGCAAAACGGGATCCTGACCCTCCCCATGGAAGCAAGCTACAACCCCTGGCTCGTCGGCCTGTCCATCCTCGTGGCCATGGTGGTGGCCTACACGGCGCTCAAACTCGCGGCACGCGTCGCCGAGGCTGGCCCTTCCTCGGGGCGACTGTGGTTGCTCGGTGGCGCGGCCGCGATGGGCATGGGCATCTGGTCGATGCACTTCATCGGCATGCTCGCGTTCTCGGTCGCGATACCGCTGCGCTACGGAGTCTTCAAGACACTGCTTTCGCTGGCGATCGCGATGATCACCTCGGGCTTCGCGCTGGCGATCGCGAGTCGTCCACAGTTGAGCATCCAGCGCCTCGCCGTGGGTTCGATCGTCATGGGCGCGGGCATCTGCGCCATGCACTACTCCGGCATGTCGGCGATTCAGATCGTGCCGATCATCACCTATCAACCGCTGCTCGTATTGGCGTCGATCGGTATTGCGGTCGGTGCCTCATTCGCCGCACTGTGGCTCGCGTTCAAGCTGCGCAGCGGGCAATCGCGTTACATCGGGCTCGCGCGCGCGGGTGCGGCCGTCATCATGGGACTCGCGATCAGCGGCATGCACTACACCGCGATGGCGGCCTCCAAGCTTGCGGTGGGTTCGTATTGCCTCGGTGGAGCGTCACTCGACAACGACTGGCTCGCGGGGACGATCGGACTGGTCACACTTGGAATTCTTGCGCTGACGTTGATCACGGCCGTTTACGACGCGCATCTGGTGTCGCAGACACGCCAGGATGCTGTGCGTCTCGAGAGTGTCAACGCCGCGTTACAACACGGCAAGAACCTGCTGGCACTGGCGACACGCGCCGCCGGCATTTCCTCCTGGGAGCTCGATATCAACAACCGCAGGACGCTGTGGACCGAAAACGAGATCGAATCGCTGCGCGCCGCCGGCGTGGATAACCGCCTGCAGCCGAACGCCGTGATTGCAATGACGCATCCGGAAGACAAATCGATCATGTTCGATGCGATCACGCGAGCGGTGTCCGAGAACAAGGAGACCTGCGCATTTCGTTTTCGTGTGGTCACGCCACGCGGCGACGCTGTGCACCTCGAGGCACACGCACGAATTGTTTGCGACGCCGCCGGCAAGCCGGAGCGAATCCTGGGTGTCTCCTGGGATGTCACGCACCAGGTCTTGCAAGAGGAGCGCAAGCGCGATCTGCAGTCGCAGCTGCGCGACGCGTCGCGAGATGCCGGCATGGCGGAAGTGGCGACGGGCGTACTGCACAATGTCGGCAACGTGCTGAACAGCCTCGGCGTATCTGCTGCGCTCATGCAATCGCAACTGCGAGATTCGCGGGTCGGCAATGTGCAGCGCATCGCCGCGCTCATGGCCGAGCAGGGCGAACACCTCGGCCAATTCTTCGCGAGCGATGAGCGTGGCAAGCAGATGCCGGCCTATCTGGTGCAGCTCGGTGAGAACCTGGGCGCGGAAAACCAGCGTCTGCAGGCCGAAGCCGCGGCAATTGCCGCGCATGTCGGGCATATCCGCAACATCGTCGCCGCCCAACAGACCTACGCGCGCCGGGGTGGCGTTACCGAGGCAATCGATGTCGCGGAGTTGCTGGACAATGCCGTTGCCATTCACTTCGCGGACACGACGGATGTGGTGGTGCGGCGCGAGTACGAGCCCCTCGCGCCGCTGACGATCGATCGGCACAAGTTGATTCAGATTCTCGGAAATCTGTTGAGCAATGCGCGTCACGCGTTCAAGGACCGCCTGGGCGTGCGCCGCGAACTGACACTGCGTACGCGGCGACAGGATCCGGACTCAATCGTCATCGAAGTGCAGGATTCCGGTGTGGGCATCCCGTCGCACGTATTGGGCCGGCTCTTCGAGTTCGGCTACACCACCAAAAAAGAGGGCCACGGGTTCGGCCTG
>DASTTJ010000434.1:0-9044 GCA_035760205.1 Steroidobacteraceae bacterium
GATTTGCCGCGCGACGTTTCTGAATACACATTCGCCGAGCTCGACAATGAGATCGGAAGCTTCCGCAACCTCAATGAATTGCAGAGGCGGCACCGAGCCATGACGCGGATCGTTCCAGCGCGCCAGCGCCTCAAACGACACCAGCCGACCACTGCGGATGTCGACAATGGGCTGCAAGTGAATCTCGATCGCGTCGCGATTCACCGCGCTGCGCAAGTCCTGTTCGAGCGCGAGACGCGTGTGAACGCGCTTGTTCATTGCCGAGTCGAACATTTGCACGTTGTCGCGGCCGCGCGCCTTGGCTTCGTAAAGTGCGATGTCGGCCGATCGCAGCAACTCGCTCATGGTCGTGGCGTCGCGCGGGTAGACCGAAAGGCCAATGCTGGTGGTGGCAGAGTAGGTGGCTTCGCCGAGCCGAACCGGCTTCTTCAGCGCCGCGGCTACGCGCTCGGCAATGGCCGAGCTATCGGGCTCGAGGCCGTAGTGACGCGTGACCACGAGGAATTCGTCACCACCCATGCGCACCACGAGATCGGGGCTCGCAATGGAATCCCGCAGTCTTCGTGCGACCGAACGTAGATAGTCGTCGCCGATCGAGTGGCCACGCGAATCGTTGATGTTCTTGAAATTGTCGCAGTCGATGTAAAGGATGGACAACGAATCGCCGCGGCGCGCAGCCTCGTCGATGAGCCGCGGCAGCTCCTCGTTGAGGAACGTACGATTCGGGAGGCCAGTCAGCGCGTCGTGCGTGGCCAGGTGCTGCAGTGACAACTGGTGTTCCTGCGCACGGCGTTCGGCCTCGCGTCGGTGCGAAATATCCTGGAGCAACATGGCGTGAACGCGGCCGGTGCCGGCATCGAGGTCCACGATCGAGAATTCCACATCGCGGCGTTCGTCGTCGCCGCGGATGAGTTGTGCCGGGCGGCTCTCGGCCGGTTGTTCGGGATTGCCGGCCGACAGCGACACCGGCGTGTCGAATATGGTTGCCACGTCGCGACGGCGAAGTTCGTCGAGCGACGCGCCAACAAGCCGCTGCGCCTGCGGGTTTGCGTCGAGGATGCGGCGCGATTGCGGGTCGAACAGCACGATGCCCGACGCAGCGCGATCGAAGATTGCGCGATATCGGGTTTCGCTCGTGGCCGCCGCCGCCGACGTGCGGCGCAGCCTGCCGCTATAGGCATGCCAGGCAGCAACCACAATGCTGATCAGCATGGCGACCCAGCCGACGAGATAACTCACGCCCTGCTTGCCGTTCTGCATCACCGTGCGCGGCAGCGTGGTGTACATCACCGCGTGTGGTTGGTTGGCAATGGTGTCGAGGCGCAACTGACCCACGATGGTGTTGTCCGAACGGCGCACGATACGCCGGCCATCGGGTGCAACCAGCAGGTCCGGTTTCTCGGCCGCTACTTCGCGGTCGTCGAGCATCGCGAAACGAACATTGAGCTGAGTGTCAGCGCCGATGCTGGCAATTTCCGGCGCGCTGATGCGCCTCGCGAACACCAGCGTGCCGCCCGCCGGGCCACTGCGATCGCTGCGCAGCACCGTGTTCGCGGCGATGACATGCGGAACACCGTTGATCTGCACCAGGCGCAGCGTGCCTTCCTGGTCGAGCACGGTGCGTACGGTCGGCGTCAACCGTTCGATCTCGGCGATGACCGCGGCGCTCGCGGGGTGGCGATACGATGCCTCGTCGGTGTCGTTCTCGAAGGACGAGAGCAGTTTCTCCTGCGGGTCGAGCAGCCAGACCATGTCGACGTTCATTTCGTCGAGGCCGGCTTCGGAGAAGTTCTGATATTCGAAATTCGAGTCGAGCGTCGAGACGTACGAGTACATGTCGTCCCAGCGCGCGAAATCGCGGCTGACGGTTTCGATTTCGGTGTTTTTGGTGACTAACGCCTTGCGCATCACCTCGATGCTGCGCGAAACCTCGTTCTGCTCGATGTTCTCGAACTTGCGCAGGATGAGGTAGCGGGACGCGGCCCAGGTGCCGAACACGACCAAAGCGGCAGCTAGATAGACCGCCGCAGCTTCGCGCCCAAACGAACGTGTGTTTTGAGCCGACATGTTTTGACTGATATACGACTTATTCCAGCAACTTACCACCGGAACTTCGGCAATGACTCTCGCGAGGTGATCTTCACCCCTGTGATAAGTAATCGGCCAGCGGCGGCAGCCCTTTATGCGTCAGGGATCACAATTCCCGGACGGTCAATTCGGCGTTTGTAGTAGAGAGCCGTATGACCGATGCGCTGGAGCAGTACGCTTTCGGTCGACGCGGCGAGCTCGGCGAGACCGGCATCGCGGGCCTCGCGCTCCGCTCCCCGGAATTTCACCTTGATCAATTCATGGTCGTGCAGGGCGCGTTTGGCCTCCGCGACCACTGCGGGAGTCAGCCCGGCGTTTCCGATCAGCAGCACCGGGTTCAACGCGTGACCCAGACCTCGAAGATACTTGCGCTGGCGTTCGGAAAGTTCCATGGCGGCATTGTAAGGATTGCCGTTGTCCGAAGGTCACGATTGCCCCGAACTTGACCGCCTTCGGCCCCTTGAAACCACAAGTCGAATCCTCATCAAAACGTCCGCGCCTGAAATTCTCCCCCCCGGTTCCGCCGTTCTGCGCTTTACCTGCTGGCGAGCCGTTTTCGATTGGTGTAGCGTGACCTCACTCCTTAATTGGACCGGTCGCCTTACGAGGGTAAGCCTTTGAATGATCTGACGAAAAATATCCTGCTCTGGGTCGTGATCGTGATGGTGATGGTGGTGGTGTTCAGCCGCTACGTGCCTACCGGTACCGAACCCACCCAGGTGTCGTATTCGACCGTGCTCGATGACGTGCGCAATGGCCGCGTCGAATCGGTCGTAATGCGCGGCGACGAAATCCTAGGGCTTCGCAAGGACAAGACACGGTTCAAGGCCTACAACCCCGAGACCGACAACTCCGCTCTCATCGGCACGCTCGACAAGGCGAAGATCGAATTCAGGGGCGAACCGCCCAAGCAGCCGAACTTCCTCATGCAGTTGTTGTTGCAGCTGGCGCCCGCGCTGCTGCTCATCCTCGTGTTCGTTTACATGCTGCGCCAGATGCAAGGTTCCGCCGGTGGCCGCGGCGCCATGTCATTTGGCAAGAGCCGCGCCCGCTTGCTGGGTGAGGACCAGGTCAACGTCACTTTCGCGGACGTTGCCGGTGTCGATGAAGCCAAGCAGGAAGTAGGCGAAATCGTCGACTTCCTCAAGGATCCTTCGAAGTTCCAGAAGTTAGGCGGCAAGATTCCGAAGGGCGTGCTCATGGTCGGCTCGCCGGGTACTGGCAAGACGCTGCTGGCGCGCGCCATCGCGGGCGAAGCCAAGGTGCCGTTTTTCACCATTTCGGGTTCCGACTTCGTCGAAATGTTCGTCGGCGTCGGCGCTTCGCGCGTGCGCGACATGTTCGAGCAGGCGAAGAAACACGCGCCTTGTATCATCTTCATCGATGAAATCGACGCGGTTGGCCGTCATCGCGGCGCTGGCCTCGGCGGCGGTCATGACGAACGCGAACAGACTCTCAACCAGTTGCTGGTGGAGATGGACGGTTTCGAAGGCTCGGAAGGCATCATCGTGATTGCCGCAACCAACCGGCCCGACGTGCTCGATCCGGCACTGCTGCGCCCGGGCCGCTTCGACCGCCAGGTGGTGGTCCCGCTGCCCGACGTGCGTGGCCGTGAGCAGATCCTGCGCGTGCACATGCGCAAGGTGCCGCTCGGCGAAGACGTGAAGCCAGGGTACATCGCGCGTGGTACGCCCGGATTCTCCGGCGCGGATCTCGCCAACCTGGTAAACGAAGCCGCGTTGTTCGCGGCCCGCGCCAACAAGCGCACGGTGTCCATGGACGAGCTCGAGCGCGCCAAGGACAAGATCATGATGGGCGCCGAGCGCCGCTCCATGGTCATGAGCGAGAAAGAGAAGCTCAACACGGCGTATCACGAGGCCGGCCACGCAATCGTCGGCGTGAACCTCCCCGAGCACGACCCCGTATATAAGGTCACCATCATTCCGCGCGGCCGGGCTCTGGGCGTCACCTTCTTCCTGCCGGAAGAAGACCGCTACAGCTACAGCAAGCAGCGTCTCGAATCGTCGATCGCCAGCCTGTTCGGCGGGCGCATCGCCGAAGAACTCGCGTTTGGCCCGGCGGCGGTCACCACCGGCGCGTCGAATGACATCGAGCGCGCCACCATGCTTGCGCGCAACATGGTCACGAAGTGGGGTTTGTCGGACAAACTCGGCCCGCTCACCTATTCAGAGGAGAGCGGCGAGGTGTTCCTCGGCCGTCAGGTTACGCAGCACAAGCAGGTGTCCGACGAAACCGCGCACGTCATCGACGTGGAAGTGCGCCGTGTCATCGATACCGCGTACCGCAAAGCGCAGAACATCCTCGAGACCAATCGCGACAAGCTCGACGCGATGGCCGCGGCGCTCATCAAGTACGAGACCATCGACGAGAATCAGATCAAGGACATCATGGCAGGCAAGGCTCCGAAGCCGCCGGCCGACTGGGACGACTCGGTGGGCTCGCCGCCGCCGAAACGCACCGACGGTGAACCCGAAGGTGGCAGCACCATCGGCTCACCCGCTGGCCAGCATTAAGCCTAGCTAGTCGGATCTCCGTCGTGCGTCAATGGCAGTGCCGGGATCGAATCCTCGATCTCGGCGCCCCGGTGGTGATGGGCGTGCTCAACGTCACGCCGGATTCCTTCTCCGACGGAGGCCGCTTCGCTGAACACGAAGCGGCGCTGCTGCAAGCGCGACGCATGGTCGAGGAGGGCGCGGGCATCATCGACGTGGGTGGCGAGTCCACCAGGCCTGGGGCCGCTCCCGTGGCTCTCGATGAAGAGCTGGCGCGTGTCGTTCCCATCATCGAAGCGCTGCGGCGCGAGTCCGCGGTCTTCATCTCCATCGACACCAGCAAGCCGGAAGTCATGCGTGCCGCCTGTGACGCCGGTGCGGACATCATCAATGACGTGCGCGCATTGACCGCGCCGGGTGCGTTGGTCGCGGCCGCGGACACGGGTGCCGGAGTCTGCCTCATGCACATGAAAGGCGAGCCGCCCACCATGCAGCAGGCGCCGCGTTATCGCGACGCGGTGGGCGAGGTCAGCGCGTTTCTGGCCGCGCGTCTGACTGCATGCCGTGCAGCGGGTATCGATGCGGCGCGACTCGCCATTGATCCGGGATTCGGCTTCGGCAAACGCGTTGCCGACAACCTTGCGATGCTCAAACACCTTGCTCGATTTGAGGCGTTGGGAGCCGTGCTGGCTGTAGGTCTGTCGCGCAAGTCCATGCTCGCTACGCTGACCGGCCGCAACGTCGATGCGCGAACTGCGGGCAGCGTCGCACTGGCTGCCATTGCGGTTCTCAACGGAGCGCGTATCGTGCGCGCCCACGATGTGGCCGCCACGTTGGACGCAATTCGCGTGGCCGCAGCGGTGTCCCAGGGAGAAGATTTCGATGGCACGTAAGTATTTCGGCACCGACGGCGTTCGCGGTCGGGTCGGCGAACATCCCATGACAGTGGATTTCGCGCTGCGGCTCGCCAGTGCGGCTGCACGAGTGCTCGCGCCCAACGGTGGCACCGTGCTCATCGGTAAGGACACACGATTGTCCGGCTATATGTTCGAAGCTGCCCTCGAGGCTGGATTCGTCGCCGCCGGCGTCAACGTGATGTTGATAGGTCCGCTGCCGACGCCCGGCATCGCGTTCATCACGCGCAAGTTCGAATGCAGTTTTGGCATCGTCATCAGCGCGTCACACAACCTCTACGACGACAACGGCATCAAGTTTTTCGATTCCGAAGGCGGCAAGCTTTCCGACGAGATCGAGGAGGCCATCGAAGCTGAACTCGATAGTGGCCCGATCACCCGATCATCGGTCGACCTGGGGCGCGCGTCGCGCGTCGACAAGTCGCGCCGCCACTACCAGGAGTTCTGCATCGAGTCGCTGCCCAAGGGCATGACGCTCGAAGGCATGAAGCTCGTGGTCGATTGCGCCAATGGCGCCGGTTATAAAGTCGTCCCGCGAACGCTCACGGACCTCGGTGCCGAAATCATTCCCATCGGTTGTTCGCCCAACGGCCGCAACATCAATGACGGCTGCGGCTCGACCTCGCCGAGTCTGTTGCAGCTCACGGTGCCAGGCGTGCGCGCGGACGCCGGCATTGCGCTCGATGGCGACGGTGATCGTCTCGTCATGGTCGATGGTCTCGGCCGCATCGTCGACGGCGACCAGCTCATCTACATCATCGCCACCGCGCGCAAGCGCGCTGGAACCCTGCAAGGTCCAGTGGTGGGAACAGTAATGAGCAATCTCGGGCTCGAAGTGGCGCTGCGCGATCAGGGCATCGAATTCAAGCGCGCGCAGGTTGGCGACCGCTACGTGCTCGGCATGCTGCGCGAGTTCGGCGGCTCGGTCGGCGGTGAGTCGTCGGGACACATCCTGTTGCTCGACAAGACCACCACTGGCGATGCGTTGATGGCGGGCCTGCAGGTGCTCGCCGTCATGCGCGAGACGGGGCAGAGTCTGGCGGAACTCGCGGCCGGAATGTCGCGCTTCCCGCAGACCATGATCAACGTGAAAGTGGCGAAAAAGTTCGATCCCCAGGCCGTGCCCGAGGTCGAAGCCACGGTGCAGCGAGTGGCGTTACGGCTGGGGGGCGAGGGCCGTGTAGTCCTTCGCGCGTCGGGCACCGAACCGGTCATACGGGTCATGGTCGAAGCGCGCGACGAGACGGATACGGTCAGTTGCGCCGAGGAAATCGCCGCCGTGGTCCGCCGCGTTGCGTCCTGAGGGGCGCGCCGCTATCATCGCGCCCCTTTTTTGAGCGGCCGAATCGGCCACAAGTTGGCTTAACAAATGCGCCGCCAGATCATTGCAGGCAATTGGAAAATGCACGGTTCGCGCGCCGAAAACGCGGCGCTGGTCGAGTCCATCGTGCACAAGCTTCCGAACTCTTCGGCGGAAGTGTGGGTGTGCCCGCCGTTCGTCTATCTGGCCGAACTCTCCCGGGCGCTTGCCGGTTCTCGAATCAGCCTGGGTTCCCAGGATGTGTGCGCCGAAACCCAGGGTGCGTTCACGGGTGAAGTGTCCGCGGCCATGCTCAAGGACGTGGGTTGTGCCGGTGCGATCGTCGGCCATTCCGAAAGGCGTGCCCTGTTCGGCGAGTCCGATCAGCTCGTGGCGCGCAAGTTCGCTGCCGTGCTCGCTGCCGGTCTCACGCCCATCCTGTGCATCGGGGAATTGCTTGCCGAACGCGAGGCGGGCCGCACATTCGAAGTGGTCGACCGTCAGCTCGACGCGGTGCTCGATTTGTCTGGCGTCGCCGCGTTTTCGCGCGCTGTCATCGCCTATGAGCCCGTATGGGCAATTGGCACCGGCAAGACGGCCAGCCCGCAACAGGCCGAAGAAGTGCATGCGCACATCCGCGGGCGAATCGCGGGACGCGATGCTAATATCGCCGCCCTCGTGCGCATCCAGTATGGCGGCAGCGTGAAAGCCTCGAATGCCGCCGAGCTCTTTTCGATGCCGAACGTGGACGGCGGGCTCATCGGTGGCGCCTCGCTCAAAGCCGACGAGTTCCTCGCGATCGCCGCCGCGGCTCGCGCCTGATTTAGGACACGAAAAAAGATGTTGCGAACGATTCTCACAATCCTGCAGGTCCTCTCGGCTTTCGCCATCGTGGGCCTCGTGCTCCTGCAGCGAGGCAAGGGTGCCGATGCCGGCGCGGGTTTTGGCGCCGGAGCTTCGGGCACCGTGTTCGGCGCGCGTGGCGCGAGCACGGGTCTTTCGCGCATGACGGCAATATTTGCCGCGGTTTTCATGCTGAACAGCCTTTGTCTCACTTATCTCTTTCAGCGCGACGCCCGGGCGCAACCGGCATCGCTGCTCGACCAGGTGCCCGTGAGCACCGTCTCGCCTGCACCCGCACCGCCGCTTCCTGTCGATGCGAACGCAGTGCCCGTGCCTGCTGCGCCGGTGGAGACGCCGGTGGAAAAGGCTCCCTGAAGATTTGCACAACGCCGACGTGGTGGAATTGGTAGACACACTAGCTTGAGGGGCTAGCGGAGCGATCCGTGGGAGTTCGAGTCTCCCCGTCGGCACCATCACTTTCTTTATCCCTGTTACACTCGCGCGCGAATTTTGCGGGGGCGGTTGTCTCTCACTCGTTGAGAGGTTGCTGCCCCTTTTCGTGACGGCTAAGGGCTCAACGGATGCTTGCCAACTATTTGCCCGTTTTGATTTTTCTCACGGTCGCGACGGGGCTTGCACTCGTGCTGATGACCCTGGGCCTCGTCATTGGCCGCTGGCAGGCGAAAGCCAAAAACGACGCGCAGAAGCTCTCTCCTTATGAATGCGGCTTCGAAGCCTTCGAAGACAGCCGCATGAAGTTCGACGTGCGCTACTACCTCGTCGCCATCCTGTTCATCGTCTTCGATCTCGAAATCGCGTTCCTGTTTCCGTGGGCGGTGGTGCTCGACAGCATCGGAACCTTCGGGCTCGTTTCCATGGGCATCTTCCTGTTCATCCTCGTGGTGGGTTTCATCTACGAGTGGAAGAAGGGAGCGCTGGAATGGGATTGACCGCTCCCACCGCCGAAACGCCCGACGCCGCAGTCACGCAGCGCGGCTTCATGACGACGTCGCTGGACGCCGTCGTGAACTGGGCGCGCACCGGCTCGATGTGGCCGATGACGTTCGGCCTCGCCTGCTGCGCCGTCGAGATGATGCACGCGGGCGCGGCGCGCTATGACCTCGACCGCTTCGGCGTGGTGTTTCGTCCGAGCCCGCGCCAGTCCGACGTGATGATCGTCGCCGGCACGCTGGTCAACAAAATGGCACCGGCACTGCGCAAGGTCTACGACCAGATGCCCGAGCCGCGCTGGGTGATTTCGATGGGCTCGTGCGCCAACGGCGGCGGCTACTACCACTATTCGTACTCTGTCGTGCGCGGCTGCGACCGCATCGTGCCCGTCGACATCTACGTCCCGGGCTGTCCGCCTACGGCTGAAGCGCTGCT
>DASTTJ010000435.1:0-17046 GCA_035760205.1 Steroidobacteraceae bacterium
AGAAGCATTACGAAGGATATTGCCAGCATCACGCAGCCGAGAGCGGCGGCGCCGGCGTAGTCGAATTCTTCGAGCCGGATCACGATGAGCAGCGGCGTGATCTCGGTTTTCAGCGCCTTGTTGCCGGCGATGAAAATGACCGAACCGTATTCCCCCACCGCCCGCGCGAAAGCGAGCGTGAAGCCCGTGAGCAATGCCGGCAGCACGGTCGGCACGATGATGCGGCGGAAAACATAGAATCGTCCGGCGCCAAGAGTTTCCGCGGCATCTTCGAGGTCGCGCTGCACTTCCTGCAATGCCGGCTGCACCGTGCGCACGACGAACGGCATACCAATGAGCGTGAGCGCAATGGTGATGCCCAAAGGCGTATAGGCGACCTGGATGCCGTACGGCTCCAGGTACTGACCGATCCAGCCATTGGAAGCGAAGATGGTGGTCAAGGCGATTCCGGACACCGCCGTGGGCAGCGCGAATGGCATGTCGATAATGGCGTCGACCAGCTTGCGTCCGGGAAATTCGTAACGCACCAGCGTCCACGCCAGCGCGAACCCGAACACCATATTGACCAGCGCCGCCACCAGCGACGCGCCAAACGACAACCGGTAAGACGCCAGCGCGCGCGGGCTGGCGATCACTTCCACGAAACGCGACCAGTCCATGCCCGCCGCCTTCAACACCAGAGCCGACAAAGGCAGCAACACGATGGCCGAGAGGAAGAATGTGGTGAACCCGAGCGTGATACCGAAACCCGGCAGCACATTGGGCTCGCGCTGACCCACGCTCTTCAAGCGGCGATCTCCGGCGCGGCACGCGTCTCCACCGGACGGTAGACGATGAGCACTGGCCAGCCCGGCTGAGCCGCGAGCAGGCTGCGATAGGCGATGGCGGCCTGCGTGACGTCGGTAATGCCGAGTACCAGCATCTGCGCGGTGCCAGTGGATAGGTTGCGCGTGAGCTCGGTGACGGTCTCACCGATGGCAAGCTCGGTGCGCATCTCCAGGCCATGGCTCTGCTGCGCTTCGGAGCGGGCATCGAGCAGCGCGCGCATGGGCGCGGTGCGCCCGCTTCCGCGTCCGCCCTCGGGGACGATGCCGAGATAGACCGCTTCGGCGGAGACATGGCGCAACAGGCTCGCCGCCACGGCGAGTGTCGCGCGACGGGCAGCTTCGTCGGTCCAGTGAATGAACACGCGGGTCGGGCTGGGCGCGTTGCGCGGCAGGACCAATACTTCGGCCGCGCCATGGCGCAGCAGCCATTCGACCGTCGCGGAGGCGCCGGTACCACCGGCGATTGCCGCGACACCCGCGAAGGGCGCCGGAGTTCCCGCTTGCGCGTCGATGGCGCGAAGGCCGACGCGGGTTTTCATGCGCGTGGACAGGCTCTCGAGCAGCGGCTCGCGCGCCAACGCCGCCGCATCAGCCTCAGTGGCCCCGCAGGCAAGGAAGCTCGACAGCGGCGTGGGCAGCACGTGAAGGCGGCGCGCGCCGAGCGAAATCTGCGCACCCTGCGACAGCGGCAGGCTGCGGCGTTCGTGTTGGGTACGGGTGATTTCCAGTCGCGCATCGCCGTTGCCAGAAGGTCCTAACAGCTGTGCCGCACAAGGCTCATCGAGCAGCCGCACGCGCAGGCGTTCGAGTGCGCCGGTGAAGACGATTTCTTCGACCGCGGCGCGCGCGATGTAGTTGGAACTCAGTTGTTCGCGCGCCGCGGCTATTTCGACTTCTTCGGGACGCAGCACCGCGACCACCTCGTGTTCGCGGCCAGCATGTATGGGCTCGGCGCCCTCGGCATTCACCGGCGTGGCGCCGAAGCGGATGCCGTCGATGCCCTGACGCGCCAGCAGCAGGTTGGCCGCACCCAGAAAGGTGGCGACAAACCGCGTGGCGGGCTGAGCGTACAGATCGTTCGGATTACCCACTTCGAGCAGGCGGCCGTGGTTCATGACGCCGATCGTGTCGGCCAGCGCAAACGCTTCTTCCTGGTCGTGGGTCACGAGGACCGTCGTGATGCCGAGTTCGCGTTGAACGGCGCGGATGGTCCGCCGAAGTTCTTCGCGGATCTTTGCATCCAGGGCGCCGAAAGGTTCGTCCAGCAAGAGAACCTGTGGTTTATGCGCCAGCGCGCGGGCTACGGCGACTCGCTGTTGCTGACCGCCCGAGAGCTGGCCGGGCAGCCGCTCGTCCATGCCCTCGAGCGCCACGAGCTTCAGCAGTTCCTTGCGCCTGGCGCGGCGTTCGACGGCTTTCATCCGCCGGACGCGCAATGCGAATTCGATGTTGTCGGCGACGGTCATGTGGCGGAACAGCGCGTAGTTCTGGAACACCAGGCCAACGCCGCGGTCGCGCGCGCGCACATGCGTGACATCGCGGCCGTGCAGCGAAATGCGTCCGTGATCGATGCCGGTGAGGCCGGCGATGGCCCGCAGCAAGGTGCTCTTGCCACTGCCCGAGGGGCCCAGGAGCACGAAGAATTCGCCCTCGCCCACCTCGATGGAAACGTCGTTGACAACGGGCTGGTCCTGATACCGTTTGGTGACTTGGTCTAGTGCGATGGACATGTATGACGGGCGGGGGTGAAAACCGGCGGCAATGCTATCAGCACACGGGTAGGCCCCCGAATAACGGGCTGGTTACAATGCGGTAACAAACGGTCGGGGCCCGCCGGAACTTAATCGCGTAGGCTCACGACTAACGAGTACCCTTTTTTGGCCTCTTCCTGGAGCGAGAAAACCTGAATGGCAACCGAGAACGCGCCTCTGGGCTTGGAAAAAACCACCGCGGAGAAGCGCCAGGAACGGCCGCACTGGGTACTGGACGACGCGGTTTACAGCATCAGCGCGCTGCTGCTCTCGGCCATCATCATTCACAGCATCTGGACGCTCATCATCCGCCCCCGGGCCGAGGCGGTCCTCTCCCAGCGCGTGGTGGTCACGAACACCAGCAACGTGAAGCAACAGGTGCTCCAGCTGCGCTCCATCTACGTCATCCTGAAGGATCACGAACAGGAGCTGTGCATCATCCTGATGTTCTGGTCGCTGCTGCTGATCGCCCGCCAGGCGCATGACTCACGCAAGGCACGCGCGTTGCTCGATCGTGAATACGTAAAGATCGGAGACGGCCAGGTGGTGCTTCCCGAAGACGCGCGCGTGTATTCGCGGCCACTCGAGTCGCTGCCGCGCGCGGAGCAGGACCGCTTCCTGCCTCGCCTGCTGATGGTGGCGTACAACCGCTTCGGCGCCACGCGCAGCGTGCAGGATGCCGCCGAAGCGGTACGTGACGAGTGCGAATTCGAAACCGCCAGCATGGACACCAAACTTTCCATGGTGCGTTTCACTGCGTGGGCCATTCCGGCCGTGGGGTTCGTCGGCACGGTGCGCGGCATCGGCGCGGCCCTGCAGGAAGCGCAGGGCGCCATGGGCGGTGACATCTCCGGCGTCACCATGGGTCTGGGCGTCACATTCAACGCCACGTTGGTCGCACTCGTCTGCTGCATCATCGTGATGTTCTGGATGCACCAGTTGCAACAGTTCCAGGATCGCCTGGTGCTGGACAGCCGTACGTACGTCGACCGTCAGCTGCTGCGTAAGATGCGCGTCGTTTCGAAGTAAGCCCGGCGGACGTATTGGTGGCTGCCAACGTAAGGCTGGGCATCAACTGTCCGCGCCCGATCGCAGAACACGACTGCGCTCGCAATCGATTTCTCGAAACCGCAAGGAAACATCTCGGCTGAAGAGCTAAGATGTGCGCCGTGAGGCAATTGCGCTCCATCCGCTTTCGCTCTTATGTGCTGCCGCTGCTGCTCGCCGCGCTTGTCCTGCAATTTCTGATTCCGACCGGTTTCATGCCGGCGGGCGAAGGCACGACGCTGACAGTTGCCATGTGTGCAACCGAGCAGGGCAAGAGTGAAACCCTCGAGATCCCCGGCGAATCCGCCAAGCCGCACTGCGATCAATGCACAACACCGTCGATGGGCGCGCCACTGGCGCCTTTCAATTTCGCCGGCCCCACACAAGTCCCGCAGCGTTCGCTGTTGCCACTGCTGGAATCCCAGCTCTCCGAAGCTCCACTACTACGCGCGCAGTTGGCGCGCGCTCCTCCGAACGTCTGACCGTTACGGTTCCGCCCCTGGAACCCTTCGTCAGTTTCGCGCGACTCACACCGGGTTTCGCGCGCGTTCTCGCGTTCGAGGATCAACATGCTTCGCCATCTCGTCGTTTTGCTGGCCGCCAGTGCCCTGGCCGTGGCCGCTCATGCCCATCAATACTCTGTCGGTAACCTCATCATCGGCCATCCATGGTCGCGCCCCACCGCGTCGGGAATGCCAACCGGGGTTGCCTATCTATCGATCACCAACAACGGCTCGAAGCGCGACACGCTGATCTCGGCCCGCACGCCGGCAGCGGCACGCGTCGAGTTTCATCACACGGTTATCGAAGCTGGCATGGCGCGCATGCGCCCTGCCGCCACGCTGGTGATCGGCGCCAACACCACCGTCAAGGCCGAACCCGGCGGCCTGCACCTCATGCTGGTCGACCTCAAGACACCACTGGTAGCAGGCACTTCAGTGCCGCTGGTGTTGCAGTTCGAGACTGCGGGCGAGATCACCGTGCAATTGAAAGTAGAGCATCTGGCTGGCGCACCTCAGCGCTGAGACGCGAGAGACCCGCATGGGCGCGCCAGCGACGGCGCCATTTCCAACGCTGCCAGCACTCTCTACTTTGCGGATCGCAGCGAGACTCACGTCTCGCCCAAGGCCGCACTCGCCTGGCAGATCACGCCCCTTTGGGTGCTCAAAGCTTCGGTCGGGCGCGCCGTGCGCATGCCGACGGTGTCCGAGCTGTACCAGGGCTCGATCTCGGTCGATGTCATCGTGAACAACGATCCGAACCTCAAGCCGGAGAATTCCTGGACCGGCGAGCTCACCGCGGAACGCGAACTCGGCATGGGATTGCTGCGAACCACCTACATCCAAGAAGACACGCGCGACGCACTCTATTCACAGACCAACGTCACCGTGACGCCCAGCATCACCAACATCCAGAACGTGGATCACGTGCGCACACGCGGCGTCGAGGTCGCCTATCAGGCGAAAGACGTTATCGCGGTCGGCCTCGATTTGTCAGGCAGCGTCACCTACGCGCACTCGCGCACCATCGAGAACACCCACTTTCCGGCGAGCGTCGGGAAATGGCAGCCCCGCGTGCCCGAGTGGCGCGCGAATGCACTCGCCACCTGGCGTTTCGACGAGCGCTGGACGGCGACGCTGGGTGGACGATACAGCGGCAAGCAGTACAACACGCTGGACAACTCCGATCCGAACGCCTTTGCCTTCACCGGCACGAGCAACTTCCTGGTGTTCGATGCCCGCGTGCGCTGCCGTCTCGGCGACCGATGGATCGCGTCCGTCGGCGTCGACAATCTGGCCAACGAGGAATACTGGGCCTTCCACCCTTACACCCAGCGCACAGTCACTGTGGAACTGGCCGCCAACTTCTGATCAGCGCCGCCTACGGCAATTGATGATGCATTGCCCACCGGCCGGTACGGCATGGTTACTTATCGCGCCACGGCGACGTGGCAGGACTATGCGGCGACGCAGCCATGACGTCGATTCGCGCAATTGTTGTTCGCTGTCCGTACGCAGCACAGCGCAGCTGCAGATCCGCAAGACCGTGGGCGGTATCACCACCGTTCTCCGATCCGTGAATTGCTCGGGTCAGTCCGGCATCTTCTGGCCGCGGGTCTCCACGACCCAGTGCAGCAGCAGCAGTCCGGCGATGGGCACGAGGGCGATCACGCACATCGTATTCATGATGACGGCGGGATCGCCCTTCGCGGACTGCGCAATGGCGCCGACCAGAAAGACTCCGCCCGCCGTGACCACGCGGCCGATGTTGTAACAGAAGCCGCTGCCGGTGGAGCGCAGCCGCGTCGGGAAGAGCTCCGGTAGATAGAACGTGAAGCTGCCGAAGACGCCGAACACCGTGAGTCCGATGAAGAAGTACATGTAGAGCCGGGTCTCGGACGGCAGGTCGAGCCCGAACGTGGCCAGCAAGGCAGCCGACGAGCAGGCGAAGTAGATGGCGTACAGGGTGCGGCGGCCCAGGAATTTCGCCAGCGGAATGGTCAGCAGAGTTCCCAGCAGGCCGCCCCAGTTGAAGCAGAGCGTGGCCGTCTTGATCCATTCCTGCTTGAGCGCTGCGGTGGCCAAGTCATCGAGGCCGCGCGTGACGGCCTCCGCGCCCGCGAGCGTATTGGCGAGCGACTGGATGAAGGCATTGCAAGTCCACCAGGTGATCAGCGCCACGAATGTGACGATGAGTGCGCTCACGGTTCGCCCGCGCATTTCGGGCGAGAATATTTCGCGGACGCGCGCGGGCGCGGCCGTAGCGACCGTGGAAGTCCACTTCTCCGGCTCGTGGATGAAGATGCGCACGATGAAGGCGACGCCAGCCGGCAACAGGCCAAACAGCAGCACGTAACGCCAGGACATCGATGGGTCGTGGGCAAACCACTCACCCGCCACTTCGGCGTTGACGAAGGTGGCCAGGAAAAGCCCGAAAGGCGCCGAGGTGTACAGCAGCGCGCCCGCCTCGACGCGTGATTCTTCCGGGACCACTTCCGCGACCATGGCGGAACCTGCGGCCCACTCGCCGCCGATCCCGAGGCTGGCGACGATGCGGCAAAGAACCAGCTGCCACATTTCGGTGACGAATGCGCAGGACGCCGTTCCCAGCGCGTAGAGCAGCATCGTCAACATGAGCACGCGCTTGCGGCCGAAACGGTCGCTGATCGGCCCGAAAATAACACCGCCTGCCGCCCAGCCGAGCAGCAGCAAGGAATTCAGGATGCCCGTCCAGTACGGCAGGGCTTCTTTCGCCTCAAGCCCGCCAATGGGGATGTCTAACAACGTCGGGATGGCGTTGGGCGCCACGAAGTTGAAGAGCAATCCGTCGAAGATGTCGAAGCCCCAGCCGAGCCAGGCCGCGAAGAACACCGTCCACTGGTAGCGCGTGAGTCTGATCATGGCGCGCGAGTGTAAATGGGGACACTCCCCATTTCCTAGCAAATGGGGCCGCACCTGCCTGCTGCCGAGATGACGAGGGGCGCGAAAGTCAACAATCGCAGGCGATTCCCGGCACGATGACCGATTCAATCGGCCTATCGTTACGTGCATGCCACGCCCGCCACGCCACGTGTTTGCCAACCATTGTTATCACGTTCTCAACCGCGCCAATCGACGGGCTGAAATCTTTCACGATACAGCGGACTACTCGGCGTTTATCGCACTCATAGTCCGGGCGCAGGAGCGTGTGGAACTCCCGATTCTTGCGATGTGCCTGATGCCCAATCACATTCACCTGGTGGTGCGCCCCACCGCGGACGAAGACATCGCACGCTGGACCCGATGGCTGTTCACCACTCACGTACGGCACTATCACGAGAAGTACAAGACCAGTGGACGCCTCTGGCAAGGGCGCTACAAGTCGTTCCTCATCCAGGACGATCACTATCTGCTGACGGTGCTTCGCTACGTGGAGCGAAACGCGCAACGCGCAGGACTCGTCGCACGCGCGGAAGACTGGCGATGGGGAAGCCTGCACTGGCGCCTCGCGCGGCATGCGCCGGTAGATCTCACGACGCCACCTGTGGAACTACCCAGCTGCTGGGCGGAGTTCGTAAATCAACCGCAAACGGCTCCAGAAGTCGACGCGATCCGGACGAGCGTGAATCGCCAGCGGCCTTTCGGCGACCCGGATTGGGTTGAGCGTCGCGCACGAGAAACGGGCCTCACTCAATCGTTGTTCAGCGTTGGCCGCCCCAGAAAATCCAGGTGCGGCACAATTTGCTAGGAAATGGGGAGTGTCCCCATTTCCATTACGCGTGCTTGAACATGATCGGGATGCCCGACGGCGTGTAAGTCTTGGCTTCGGTGAACGGCCGTTCGCGGCCTTCCTTCGCGCGGTCCGCCACCGCGGCGAGCACGTCATCGAGCGGACCCGGGCGGCCGAGCGCGAAACCCTGGCCAAACTGGATGCCCAGCGACGCGAGCCGGTCGCGCACAGTGGTCGATTCCACGTACTCGGCCACCGTCGTAATGCCCATGGCATCGGCCAATTGCACGATGGCGCGCACCAGCGCCTGCGAACGCGGATTGGTCAACACGTCGACGACGTACGAGCCATCGAGCTTGATGGTGTTGATTTCGAGATTCTTGAGATAGGCCAGCGAGCTTACGCCGGTGCCGAAATCGTCCAGCGCGAACCGGACGCCGTGGCTGCTGAGCCGGCGAATGAACTGCTGTACCTGCTGCATATTGGCCGCGGCCGCGGCTTCGGTGATCTCGAACACCAGGCAGGTGCCATCGATGCCGTGTTTGGCCATGGACGCCAACAACCACTCGAGAAAATCGGGATCCGACAACGTCGGGCCGGAAAGGTTGATGGACACGCGCAGCGGCCCCGCGCTGCTGGTGTTCTTGCTGAGCTGCTCGAAGGCGCGCTCGCACACAGCCCGATCGATCTCGGGAAGAATCTGGTATCGCGTCGCCGCGGACATGAAGTCGGCAGCTTCGACAATGTTGCCCTTGGCATCGACGATGCGCACGAGCAATTCATACGTCGTCGGCAGGCTGTGATTGATCAGCGGCGTGATCGGCTGCGCGTACACCACGATGCGTTCGAGGCGCAGCGCTTCGCGCACGCTGCCGATGAGACCAATCTCATCGTGGCGGCGGACCATGCTCTGGTCGGTATCCTGATAGACCTCGACGCGGCCGCGGCCACGGTCCTTGGCTGTCTTGCAGGCGATTTCTGCTTCGGCAATGCGATGGTCGAGATGCAGGTCCACGCTGCCGGTCGACACGACCCCCCACGACATCGAAACCGGGTGGGTAATCTCGTTCTTGGCGGACGGGGTCCCCTTCGTGATGTCCTTGCAGATGCGGTCGGCCAGCAGGCGCGCCTGCGCGAGATTCATGTGCGGCAGGAACACCGTGAAGCGATCGCCCGACAGGCGGCAGGCAAAACTTTCGGCGCCCACCAGCGCCCGGCGGATCGCGACACCACAACGCGCAATCACGCGATCGCCATCGGCGAATCCGGCGAGGTCGTTGATGAGATGCAGGCAGTCGATGTCACCGTACAACATGGACACCATCGCGCCGGGCGGCGCGTTGCGCTGCCAGGTATCCACGCGCGTCTTGAAGCCATCCCACGACAGCAGACCCGTCAGCGAATCGAGATCCTGGGTCGCTTTGCGCGCCAGAAGGCGCGCAAAGCGGCCAAGGCGGCGCACCGAAAATTCGTCGAAGCTCGGCTCTTCCGGGCGATTGAAGATGATCAGCGCACCGGCCGGGCCGCCGCGGGCAATGAGTGGCACCGCGACGAGTTTGCAGGCGATTTGTCCGCCACTCACGTGTTTGAGCTTGTTGGTGGCGACCGGCTTGCGGGTGTCGATGGCGCGGCGCGCCAGTTCATCGCCGACGATCGACAGCTGTTCGCGAGCGAACGCCTGATCATCTTCGGAGCGGGTCCAGACCGCGCGCGAATCCACACGCGGAAAAACGGCCGTCGCGGCCGTACATCCCAGACGAAGGCACACCGCGCGCAATACGCTTTCGGTGCTCCTCTCGGGCGTTGCGCCCGAATCGAGCGATTTCGTTTCTGCCGACTTCACCGGTTACTCCGCTGCGTTGTTCTATTTCTACTGACTCTCGCGACGACGAAGATTAGACGAGAGGCCCTAAGGCGAAAGCCCACGCAGGTCTCAGGATTTCGGGCATCGGGCGGGCCGGATTCGCAGTGCGTGGATTATGAGAACCATTCCGGGAGTTATGTAACACCCGCGGAGTCGCCGCGAAACCGGTGTCAGCCACTCTCGATCAGGCCACGGAACCGGCCTGTTGCGGAGTACCCGATCTGGCCGGCGACGTTACCCGCGAACAGCGAACGCCGGCGCGTGACCGCGGCATCCAGGACTTCGGCCACTGGCATCGCCTTGCCGAACAAATAGCCCTGCCCCGTCTTGCAACCGAGCTCTAACAAGGTATCGCGCTGTGCATCGTGCTCGATGCCCTCGGCCACCGTGTCGAGGCCGAGTGCGTCGGCCAGCGACAGGATGGCGCGCGCCAGCGCAACCGCATCGACGCCGCCGGCGCCCTCCGCTTCACCCGCGAGGCGCTCGACGAAGGAACGATCCATCTTGAGGATGTCGATGGGAAAGCGATGCAGATAGGCGAGCGAGGAATACCCCGTGCCGAAATCATCCAGCGCGAGTCGCACGCCAATGCGCTTGAGCTCCTGAAACAGGTGCTCGATGCGCGAGGAATTCTCCAGCAGCAGGCTCTCGGTCACTTCGAGGATCAGGCAGTCGGACGATAACCCATGGGTGGATAGTCCCTTGCGCACGTCTTCGACGATGTTGCCGTGATTGAGATACCGGCTCGACACGTTGACCGACACACGGATGCCCACGCCGTGCGCAATCTCGCGCTGCAGGCGCGCGAGGTCGGCGCAGGCGCGATTCAGTATCCATTGCGTCATCGCGACGATCTGCCCCGTCTCCTCGGCAAGGGGTATGAATTCGCCGGGCAACACGAGCCCGCGCGTCGGATGTCGCCAGCGCATCAGCGCCTCTACACCCACGAGATGCCGCGAATTCAGATCCACGATGGGCTGGTAGTGCGCCTCGAATTGCTGCTGTTCGATAGCCGCGGCCAGCTCGTTTTCGATGCGCATTCGCCGGCGCGCTGCGCGCAGCATCTCGGGCTGAAAGACTTCGGCGTGACCCTTGCCATGCGACTTCGCCGAATACATGGCCGCGTCGGCGTTGCGCAGCAGACGCTCCACATTGCTGACGCGATCGGAGAGCGCGATACCGACACTGCAGCCGATGCGCAACGGCCGGCCGTCGATGTCGAAAGGCTGGCGGCAGGTTTCCAGAACCTGGCGCGCGACCGCCATAGCCGCTTCGATGCTCGCGGCGTGATCGATGAGCACCGCGAATTCATCGCCTCCGAGGCGCGCCACCGTGTCGCCCGCGCGCGTGCACTGAACCAGGCGGTGTGCAAAACCGCGCAACAGCTGGTCGCCGGCACTGTGCCCCAGGCTGTCGTTCACGGTCTTGAAGTTGTCGAGATCGATGAACAGCACCGCCGGCGTCATGCCGTCGGCAATGCGCCGGATCGCCTGGTGCACGCGATCTGTGAACAGCGATCGATTGGCGAGCAGCGTCAGCGAATCGTGGAACGCGAGCGTGCGCAACTGATCGTGCAGGCGCGTCGCATCGGAAATGTCGCGGATGTTCAGGGTCACGCCGCGAATGGAATCGACGTGGCACAGGTTGGCGATGACCATCTTGTAGGAGCGCTTCTCGCCATCATCCTGCGGTATCGCGAAATTTGCGGTCTGTTCGGAATGCGCAGCGCGAATCACCTCGTCGAAGACTTCGCGCACGTGCGGCGCCTCCGGCCCAAGCACATCGTCCAGAAGCTGGCCGGCGAGTTCGCCCGGTGCCATACCTAACAACTGTTCGGAGGAAGGACTGGCGTAGCGGATGGTGCCATCAGCGTCACAGATGGCGATCATGTCGCTCGAGCGGCGCACCAGTTCGGTCAGCCGCTCATCGAAGCGGCGCGTGGCGACTTCGCGATGCAAACCGACGACCTCGCGCGTCGCGAAAGCCTGGCCTGCCACCACCAGCAGTGTCGCCGCCGCCAGCACCCAGATCAGCAGCGGTGACTGACCGCTCGCCAGCTGCAGCCGGTCGTCGAGCAGCGCTATGGTACCGACCATGAGCGCGAGAATCGGCAATGAGCCGCGCAGGTCACCCTGCAGCCCGAGCGTGGATGCGATCGCCTGGCGATGGGTCCGCTGGTAACCCACGGCCGCGAACATGCACAGATAGAACACGAAGTAGCCAACGTCGCTCGCGCCGCCGATGACGTACGTGCCGCGCAGCTCCGCATTGACCCAAAGCAGATCGGAAACCAGCGTCACCACCATGGCGATCAGCAACCATACGACCGGGCGCTCGGCGCGCCAATCGGTGATCTGCATGGCGACCATGGCGCCGGCGATGATGGCAATCGCATCGCCGATGCCGTATCCGACCACCGACCAGTTCTCCAGCACCTGCGCGGCAGTCATGTCTGCGACCGGCGCCAGTGCGGTAAACCACAGCAGCGAGCCGAAGCCGATGGCCACCGTGGTGAAGTCGATCAGCGCGCGCGGCGTACGGATGCGACCGCCAAGATCGACGTACAGCAGTGCGAAAGCCCATGCTGCAAGCGGATAGTAAAAAATGTAGAGCACGTCAGGCCAGGAGCCGAGTGTCACGTTCTCGGTGAGAGCGCTGTATCCCCAGCCAACGCTCGCGATGATGTCGAGCACCAGCGCGATGAATATCAGTTGCCACGCGCGCCGGCGATTGGCGCTCAGTGACGCATCCCGGGTCGATGGCCACAACACGACACAGATCGCGAGGCTCACGGGGAACGAGCCCCAGGCGCCGATGTAGTCAGTGACTAT
This sequence comes from Steroidobacteraceae bacterium, assembly GCA_035760205.1. Taxonomy (GTDB): domain Bacteria; phylum Pseudomonadota; class Gammaproteobacteria; order Steroidobacterales; family Steroidobacteraceae; genus CADEED01. Next base: position 12,530 of record DASTTJ010000435.1, read on the forward strand.
CTCGCCACCCCAGCCGCTGACCATCAACAGCAAACAGACAGCCGTGTAGCACACCGAGACCGCGAACATCGTCCGCGCCCAGCGTTCTGCGAGCCTGGCGATTATTTCGTTCATTTCGAACTTCAGATGGTCGCAAAGCCACGCAAGACCGGCGCTGATCGCAGTCACAAGACATCACTGGAAAACGGTTGCCAGTGCCGGTTCGACTCGGCAGACTGCCCGCGGCATAAGGAAGGCCTTGAGAGAAACCCTGCCCGTGAGACAACCGGTGCGCACGCTGATTGTGATTGCCCTCACAGCATGCGGGCTTTCATATCCCGATTCGGCGCACGCCGACACCGTCCGGGTGCTTTCCGGCAGTCTGGGGGGCACGTCCGATTTTGTCTTCCGTGGCCTTTCACTGACGCGCGGCAAGCCCGCCGCACAAGGATCGCTCGACATCGAGTTCCCCCGGGAGTTTTACGTGGGCGCGTTCGTGGCGACCGCCGATCCGAACCTGGGCCCTAGCCCTGCGGTGGAATTGGATTTCTGGGCCGGCCGCTACTGGCGCCTGTCCGGGGACTTTTCGGGAGATCTGCGACTTTCGCAGTACACCTACCCCGACGATCCGCGGCGCGTCAGCTACAACCGCACCGAACTCACCGCCACGCTCGGCTTTCGCAACCGGATGTACGTCGCCGCTATCTACTCGCCCAATACGAAGGCGGTCGGATCCTCGGCGGGATACGACGAAGGCAATGTCTGGGCGGTGGAGGTCTCCGGCCGGCACCCATTCAGCGAGCGGTATTCCGTGTCAGCCGGCGCGGGCTACTACGGTCTCGAAGAGATCTACCACGAGGGCTACCTCTATTGGAACGTCACGCTGACCGCGACCCTGGCGCCGTTCGAGCTGCAGCTCGCGTGGCTCGGTTCCAGCAGCGAAGCTGAAGAGCACTTCGCCAGCGACTCGGTGGGCAACCGCGTGGCCCTGACCGCCCTGTGGCGTTTTTCGACCACCCATTGACCCTGCGGGAACCGCGGGCCCATGCGGCGGTACTCATGAGCAGTAAGTCGATCAAGGTTCGCTGCCGTGGCACTCAAAAGCGTTGAATCCCAATCCCCGAGGGCACCCGGTCCAGGACCAGACGCCTCCGAACGCGCGCTTCTGGAACGTATTGCCAGGTCGAAAGACCAGGCGGCATTCCGCGAGTTGTACGGCAACTACTATCAGCGGCTGTCGCGCCTGCTGGCCCGAATGTCGGTGCGCCGCGAAGACATCGAAGAGGTCATCAACGACACGTTCTGGGTGGTCTGGACCAAGGCCAGCGAATTCCGCGGCGCGTCGCAGCTCTCCACGTGGATCATCGGCATCGCCTACCGGCGCGCGCTCAATGCCCTTCGCCGCGCGAAGATTCGCCCGGTGTCCGATGAACCTTTCGATGAAGACTCCATCAGCGTCGCGTCCACCGACGACGCCGAAACGGACGGACAGTGGCTGGCGCTGGGCCTCTCGCGGCTGCCGGTCGAACAGCGCATGGCGCTCGAACTCACCTACACGCTCGGCCACTCATGCGAAGAAGTGGCCGCGATTCTCGATTGCCCGGTGAACACCGTGAAGACACGCCTGTTCCGGGCGCGCGAAACGCTCAAACAAGTGTTACCCGCCCTCGCGGGCATGTCCGGAGAAAATTCATGAGCCCCCGCATTCCCGACACTCACGCCGAAGCCTGGGCCCTGTTGCCCTGGCTCGCCAACGGACGCCTCGAGCCGGCGGGCCGTGAATGGGTGGAGGCGCATGTGACGCAGTGCGCGGAATGCCGGAGCGAGCTCGCGGCGCAACGCAAGGTTGCAAAGGCCATGGCCTCCGGCGCTTCACCGCAAGGCACGGCTTCCGACGAGCAGCGATCGTTCAACAAGCTTTGGGCGCGCATCGAGGCGTCCGAGGCCGCGGCGCCATCAACCAGCACAAGCTTGAGCAGCCCGGCGTCAGCGCGTTCTTCGCGCACCGTGCGGTGGCTGGCGGCGGCGGTGATCGTGCAGGGTTTCGGCCTCGCGCTGTTCGGCTTCAACGCGTTGCGGTCGAGCGCCCCGGCGAACGATTTCGTCACGGTGACGCAGATTCCCGTGCAGCGGCTCAACGCGCCCACGGTACGCATCGTGTTTGCGCCGGAAGCCTCGATGGCCAACATCAATACACTGCTTACGCACCAGGGCCTCTCGATCGTGTCGGGCCCGGGTATTTCCGGAAATTTCACCGCGGAACTGTCCGCCGACGCCGTGGCCTCCGGTGCATCGGCGGATTCGGTCGCGGCGGTGATCTCGAAGGATCCGAATGTCACCTTCGCACAACCGGTTGCGCGTTGAGACGCGGGCCAGCTGGCGGCTGGGCGTTGCCGTTACGCTGGCCGCCATCGCTTTGGTGCTGTCGGATGCCGCCACGGCCGCACCGCCGCCAGTGCTCACACCGCCCGAAGTACGCACCGCGCCCGCGCAGTTCATCGTCGTGGCGGTCGCCAACCCGGTGACCGGGAGACCCGCCGCGGTCGGGGGTACCGCCCACGGCTACGGCACGCACACTAACTATCGCATCAGCGCTTCGGCGACGGCGCTCATCCGCGAGATCGCCAGCCAGTACTCGCTCACGCGCGTCTCCGAATGGCCGATCGAGCAACTGAACATGCACTGCGTCTTGTTCCGCATCCCGCCCGGCACCACGCGCGAGGCGATCATCGAAAAGCTGAAGGCGGACAAACGCATCCTGATCGTGCAGCCGCTCAATGAATTCGAGTCCGCCGCCGAGACGTTTGATGACCCCTACGCACGCCTGCAATCGAATGTGCGCGCGCTCGACGTGGCCGAGGCGCACAACTTCAGCCGGGGCGCCGGCATTCGCGTGGCCATCATCGACACCGGCGTCGACACGCGCCATCCCGACCTTGCCGGCCGCACGCAGCTCACACGCAACTACATCGACAACGACGAGGCGGCGTTTCGCGGCGACCGCCACGGCACGCAGGTGGCGGGCCTCATCGCGGCCGCGGCCAACAATGGCATCGGCATTGTCGGTGTGGCGCCCGATGTGAAGCTGCAGGCGTACAAGGCCTGTTGGCAGGCTTCTGCCAGCACGGCGGGGCGCTGCAATTCATTCACGATCGCCCAGGCGCTCGCCGATGCGATCACGGCCAAGGCGCAGGTCATCAACCTGAGCCTGGTCGGGCCCAGCGATGCGCTGCTCGAGGCGCTGGTCGATAAAGCCACTGCCGCGGGAGTGATCGTGGTGGGCGCGGTGTCGGCCGATCCACGCTTCGGCTTTCCCGCCAAACTACCGCGCGTGTTGCCGGTCGCCGAGTCGGAAGCTGTGGCGAGTCTCGGTGACGACATCCTGCGGGCGCCGGCGCGTGACATCGTCACTCTGGTGCCGGACGGTCACTACGACTTCGCTTCCGGCAGTTCCCTGGCCACCGCGCAGGTTTCCGGCGTGGTGGCGTTGCTGCTGGCACGCGACCAGAAGCTGGGCATCACGCGCCTGCGCGAACTGCTGGCGCAATCCACCGAGAATCACGACACCACGCGCGGGCCATTCCGCTCGGTGAATGCCTGTACGGCCGTTGTCAGGCTGGTCCGCGGGGCCCGCTGCGCAAACTGAACTGGAAAAAAGGGGACATATCTATTTATTCATGGAAGGCCTTGCGAGAGCCACGCGTCGGCAGGAATAAACAGATCTGACCCCTTTTTTCCGGCTCCGTTAAACGGCACAGGTCTTGCGCGCCAGCCAGCCCACCACCGCCGAGAGCGCCTCGCCATCGGTCGCGCCCTGCGAACGCGCGGTTTGATAGACGTCCATTTGCTGGTGCGCGCTGGTGCCGCTCTTGAGCAACACGCGGGCGTGCTCGGTTTCCGCCAGACAATCGAGCGCAACGGCATCGTCATGAGTGATGACCAGCAGTTCCTCCAACAACTCGCTGAACGGCACGAGGTGCCCGCGCGCCAGATCGAGCAGGCTGGCGTCACTGCCAAAACGCATCGCGCGCCAGCGGTTCTCGGCGATCAACATGCGCGGGTACTGCCGCCACATTTTGTTTTCGCGGCGCAGGCGGTAAAGCATGCGCACCAGCGAAAGGTTGAGCGCCGCCAGGCATACTGCGTCGTCGAGATGTGTGCAGCAGTCGAACACGCGCGTTTCCAGCGTGGGATAACGCGAGCTCGGCCGGATGTCCCACCAGATCTTGGTGGTGTCTTCGATGAGCCCATTGCGGACCAGCGCGTCGAGGTGCCGGCGGAACTCGCCGTAACTCTCGAAATGTTCGGGCAATCCGGTACGCGGCAGCGACGACAGCAACATGAGACGGAAGGACTGCATGCCCATGTCCTCGCCTTCCCAGAACGGCGATGAACAGGACATCGCCAGCAGATGCGGCACGAAGTAGCTGAGCTGGTTCATCACGTCGATGCGCAGTTCGTCGTCGTCCAGGCCCACGTGCACGTGCATGCCGCAGATGATCATCCGCCGCGCCCCGCCCTGCACTTCACGCGCGATG
>DASTTJ010000436.1:0-8188 GCA_035760205.1 Steroidobacteraceae bacterium
GGCGAGCAGAGCGGCGTGGTGTGGTAGGCGTTGCGGAATGTCGCGCCGGACTTGCCCAATGCATCGATGTGTGGGGTCTCTAGATAGGGATGGCCACCGGCGCCGAATTCATCGAAGCGCATGTCATCGACGACCACCACCACCAGGTTAGGCCGTGCCGGCTGTTTGCGCGGCTCGCGGGCGGCGGCTGACAAGCCGCTGGCGGCGAGCGCGCCGGCGGACCCCCCGACTGCGAGAAAACGCCTGCGGCCGAAGCGCTGACTCATCTCGGTGTTCCAAAAGCCAACGCTGCCCACGCAGGCGCACCGCGGATCGGTGGTGCGCCGCGGAAGTCCCGGCGACCGCATGCAGGGCGCAATTGAAGTAGCGGTTGAGTCATCGCAGGTTTTAAGATACGTTAATTCGTATACGATCTACAATATTCTAAACAGAAGCGGCACGCAAAGCAGCCAACAAAAGGGAGCAGATATGAGCAAGCAACATGATTCGAATCCGTCGAACCCGGGACCCGCGCGCGCGGTATCGCTGGCTTTCGGCGTGGCCGTCCTGACGATTTGCGCGCTGCCGCAAAACGCGTGGGCACAGGAGCTGCAGGAGCTGGAAGAGGTCTTGGTCACCGGCTCGCGCCTGGTGCGCAGCGACCTGAGCGCGCCCAGCCCGATCGCAGTGATCAGCGAGGACGCCATACAAATGTCGGGCGACACCACGGTCGAATCGGTCCTCAACGAGTTGCCGCAGCTTTCGGCGGGCAACAACTCGAGCGTGAACTCCGCGGGAGCATCCGGCGTTTTGACCGCGAACCTCCGCGGCCTCGGCGCCACGCGCACGCTCACGCTCGTCAATGGCAGGAGATTCATCCCGGCGAACGGCGCGGGCAGCGTCGATCTGGCGACGATTCCCGCCGCGCTCGTGAAACGTGTCGAGATCATCACCGGCGGCGCCTCCGCGGTGTATGGATCCGATGCCATCACGGGCGCTGTGAATTTTCAGTTGCGTGACGACTTCGAAGGTTTCGAGGTAGGGGCGCAGTACGGGCAGACTTCGGAGAGCGACGCGCAAGCCGTCAGCTACGACATGCTGTTTGGCACCAACATCGCGGAAGGGCGCGGCAACATCACGCTCTACGCGTCACGTTCCGTGCGCGATCCGGTGATGATGGAAGACCGCGACTTCTCGCGGGTTCCGCTCAACGCGTCGCTCGGTCCCAGCGGCTCGGGCAACATTCCCGGCGGCCGCGTGGGCCTGAGCGGGGCGCAGATGGCAACGCTGAACCTGGGTATGGGCGCAGGCGTGATTCCGATCGGTCCAGAGGGCTGCACCACACAGGTCAATTCCATTCGCTTCGCTGTCGATGGCGAGGTCCTGAGGCACTGCGATCCGGAGACTCTCTATAACTACGCGGCGGGCAACTACCTGTTGCGACCGCTCGAGCGCTGGCAGTTCTCCGGCCTCGCCAAGTACGCCATCAACGACAGCATCGAGTCGTACCTGGACCTGCACTACGCGTTGGCGCAGAACGAATTCCAGCAGGCGGCCGATTCACTTTCCATAGTGACCGGATCGAATTCCTACTTCGAGGTGCTCAACTACGCCACGAATCCCGTGCTCACGCCGGATGTACGGGCGTTGTTCGTGAACAATCAGAACATCTTCGATCCGACGGGCACCGGCAATGCGCGCATCTCCGGTGGTGTCGCGCGCCGTGTCGACGAGCTGGGTTTGCGCAATTTCGCATTCGAGCGCGCGACACTCGGCAGCACGCTCGGACTGCGCGGCGACTTTCCAGTGGGGGAGTACACCTGGCAGTGGGACGTGTTCGGTCAGTACCAACGTTCGCGCACCGACGAAAACGTGAGGAATACGATGTCGCCCGCGCGCATGTCGCTTGGCCTGGATACCACAACCAACACGGCGGGCGAGGTCGTCTGCACCACACCAGTCCTGGGGTGTGTGCCGGTGAACCCCTTCGGCATTGGTTCGATTTCTCCTGCCGCCGCCGCGTTCATTTCTCCGGCCCGTTCATCCACTGATCTCTTCGAGCGGACGGTCGCCGGTGCGTCGCTCGCCGGTGAGTTCCTGTCTCTGCCTGCCGGCGCCATTTCGGCGGCGGTGGGTGTCGAACACCGCGACGACGAATACGAGTTCATGCCGGGCGCGACCGATCTCGCGCGCGAATATGGCTCCGCCTCCCGCGGCATCACGCAAGGTGGCTTCTACGTGACCGAAGTCTTCGGGGAAGTCCGCGTGCCGATTCTCGCCGACAAGCCGTTTGCCGATGTGCTGGCATTGGAAGGTGCCGTGCGTTATTCCGACTACTCGAACTTCGGCCAAACGCGAACCTGGCGCGGAGGTCTGGAATGGGGCCCGGTAGATTGGCTGCGCTTCCGCACCGCATACAACGTGGCCATCCGCGCCCCGAACATCAGCGAGCTGTTCGCGCCGATCGGCACGGGATTCTCGCCCGGCAATGACCCCTGCGCTGCGATCCGCAACCCAAGTCAGGCGCAGAGGGATTTCTGCGTGACACAGGGCGTGCCCGCCGCGGAGATCAATACCTTCGTGCAGACTGCGCTGGGATTCCAGCAAGTCTCGGGCGGCAATCCGGCCCTGCGCGATGAAACCTCCGATACGTTCACGGTCGGCGCAGTGGTGCGACTGCCGTTCCTCGATCGATTCAACCTTGCGGTCGACTACTACAGCATCGAAGTGGAAGACGCCGTGTCGACGATGAATGCGCAGACCACCCTCGATGTCTGCTATCAACTGCTCGACGCCAACAGCGAACCTTGTCTCGCGATCACCCGGCTGGCCGGAGACGGTCAGGTGTTCCAGGTGCGGGCGAGCAACAGCAACATCGGTTCGTTGTCGGTCGAAGGCGTGGACCTGAGCGTCGACTACACCTTTGGCTTGCCCTCGGGTATGGGCCTGGGAGACAGCGATCCGGAACTCGGACTGATGCTGCAGGCCGGCTGGTTGTTCGAGCGCGAGAGCCAGATCATCGGTGCCGCACCGATCGACTGCGCCGGGTTCTTCGGCTCGTGCACGGCGCAAGGCGCGGGCGGATCGCCGGATTTCAAGGCGTTGTTAATGGCGACGTTCAATGGTGGTCCGTTGATGGTGCGAACTCAGGTACGCCATATCGCCGGCCTGAACCCGCTGCCGAACATCGCGGCGACCACTCCGGTGGTCGCCGATGCGGTGACCTACGTGGACCTGTCGACGACCTTCCGTTTCAACGACACCTTCGAGATTTATGGCGGCATCGACAATGCGTTCGACGAGCAGCCGCCGTTGCTGACTTCCAGCTGGGGTGGCGACGCGAACACCGACGTCACTATTTACGATGTGATCGGCCGCCGGTACTTCCTCGGTATGCGCGCGAGGTTCTGACTGTTCAGACGTGAGCCAGGGGGCCGCCAAAATGGCGGCTCCCTGTCCGCGTATCAGGCGATGCGCCCGATTTCCGAATACCACGTGAGTCAATACTATTTGGGTGGACGATGCCGGCCCTTTCTGTCGTGGTTTTCAGGTAGCCTGAGCGTCCATGAATTCCTTCCACTTGGACATTCGCACCCTTTCCGATCGCCTGGTCGACGTGGTGCGCGACTTCATCCTGTCGGGCGCCATCGAATCGGAACTGCCGATACGTCAGGACGCTCTGGCTGCCGAGCTGCGCGTCAGCAAGATTCCGCTGCGCGAGGCGCTCGCGAGGCTGGAGCAGGACGGGCTCGTAATCTCGCATCCGAATCGCGGATTCTTCGTGCGTCCGATGTCGCCGGAAGAAGCGGAAGAAATCTATGCGCTGCGCCTCAAGCTCGAACCCGATGCCGCGGCGCAAGCCAGCCTGAAAGCCACTGACAAGGATCGCGAAAAGGCCAGCCAGGCGCTGGCGCTCTTCGACATCGACGCTGTGGCTCAAAAAACCACGGTGGGCGGGCTCAATCGCGCATTCCATCTCGCATTGGTCCAGCCCTGCGGACAGCATGTGACCACCAACATCGTCGCTCGCCTCCACGTGCTCGCCGACCGTTATGTCCGCAAGCACCTGGAACCGAAGGGACGTGTTCTGCGCGCCGAAGCCGAGCACCACGAAATCCTCGATGCGTGGACGAATCGCCGCGACGCGAAGGTGCGCAAGCTCATCACCTCGCATCTCGAGCACACGCTTGGCGATCTGCGCCGCGTGTTGCCTTCGAGCGCGACAACGCGACCGCCTGCGGCGCGCAAGACGCGTTCGCGCAAATAAACGCTCCGCATCGCGCGGACTGACGTTTCCCCTTTCCGATGATGCGCGCTAGCGCTCGCGCCGACGTGTGCGTCGCCCGTTGGCGTTGACAGTGGCTCGTAGGTATATAGTATACGAAGCAGACAACCGTAACGCCGCACCGTGACGGCTGCCGGACCTCACTCACTAGTTAGGTGCCGTTGGTCGAAAGTGACCATCGCTATCGTCTCGAGGAGTCCTCATGAATACACGCCGCGACTGCAATCCTGCGCTCCTCATCGTGCTCTGCGGAATCGCGTCGCTCGGGGTTCCCAGTGCCGCCGGCGCTCAGGCGTCAGCCAGTGCAGACGCGCGGCTGAAGGCGATCTACACCGCGGAGTGGGACTGGCGGCAGAAGGAATGGGCGCGTGAGCCCGGCGATGTGGGGCGCGGCGCCACCGCCGATCATCTACCAGACGTCAGCGCCACGTCGCAGAAGGCGCGCCTGGCCTACTGGACGAAGGTGCTCGGGCACCTGGACGTTATCCCCGCTCAGGAGCTGTCGGCCGAAGAGAGGCTCAATGGATCGATATTCCGCGCCATCATCGAAGAGCTCGCGAACGATGCGCGATTCAAGTTGTACGAGGCGCCGTTCAACGCAGATACATTCTTCTGGACCAGTTTCACGCCGCGCGAAGGATTCGTGACCGCGGACGAATACCGCCGCTACCTCGGCAGATTGCGCGATGTCCCGCGTTACTTCGAGGAAAACATCGTGAACATGCGCGCCGGGCTCGCGCGCGGGTTCACCGTGCCGAAAGTGTCCGTGACGGGACGCGACAAGACCCTCGAGCCTTACCTCAAGGTCGATGAGAGTAATCCTCTCTATCTACCATTCCTGAGAATGCCAGCCTCCATCCCGGCGGCCCAACAAGCCGGCATGCAGCAGGAGGCTCGCCAGGCCATCGCCGAGCGTGCGGTGCCGGCGTACGGCAGGTTGCTCACGTTCATTCGCACGGAATATCTCGTCAAGGCGCGCGACACGCTGGCGGCATCTAAGCTCCCCGACGGCAAGGCCTACTATCAGGCGATGATTCGCAAGTTCACGACGCTCGAGCTCACGCCCGAGCAGATTCACCAGACAGGCCTCAGCGAAGTCGCACGTATCAGGACGCAGCAACTGGCTACGATGGAGAAGACCGGGTTCAAGGGAACGCTGCCCGAGTTCATGACCTTCCTGCGCACCGACCCGCAGTTTTATGCCAAGACGCCGCGTGAACTGCTGGCAACCAGCGCCTACATCGTCAAGAAAGCGGACCTAAAACTCAAGGAAACCATCGGGCTGTTGCCGCGGTTCAGGCATGGCATCCTGCCGGTCCCCGACTCGCTCGCGCCTATCTACACCGGCGGGCGCGGTGGCCTGGAGAGCTGCATGTTCAATACTTACAACCTGCCGGCCCGCCCGTTGTACACACTGCCTTCCCTGGTGCTTCACGAGTGCACGCCAGGCCACAGCTTCCAGGCCGCATTGGCGCTGGAAGCGCCGGCTCGTCCTGCGTTTCGCAACGAAACGTACTTCTCCGGCTACGGCGAAGGCTGGGGTCTATACGTGGAGTGGTTGGGAAACGTCATGGGCATCTACGAAACACCCTATGAGGAATTCGGTCAGCTCACCTACGAGATGTGGCGTGCCGCGCGGCTCGTGGTCGATACCGGCATTCACCACTACGGCTGGACTCGCGATCAGGCGCTCGCGTACATGAAGGAGAATGTTGCGTTGTCGAATCACGAAATCACCACGGAGGTGGATCGCTACATCGCGTGGCCCGGGCAGGCGCTGGCTTACAAGCTGGGCGAACTGCAGATACGCCGTCATCGCCGCGAAGCCGAGGCGGCGCTTGGCGCGAAATTCGACCAGCGCACATTTCACGACGCCATTCTGGCGATCGGCGCAGTGCCGCTGCCGCTGCTCGAGCAGCGCATGGCGCAGTTCATCCGCGATGGTGGCCTCTAGAACCGATCGAGCGAGAAAGGTCCGGCGTCCAGTGCCGGATCCTCGCCCACCGACAGCGCTCCGATCATCTCGCCGGTGATCGCGGCCAGCGTGAGCCCCAAGTGCTGATGGCCGAACGCATAGAGCAGATTATCCGCGCGATTGCTGCGTCCAATCGCCGGCAGGTAGTCGGGCAGTGTCGGGCGTGCACCCATCCATTCGCTGCCAGGCGCCGTGAACGACAATCCAAGCTCGGCCACATGCGACCGCAGGCGTTGCCACTTGCGCGGGTCGGCGGGCGTATTCTCGCGGCCGAATTCCACGAAGCTCGCAGCACGCAAGCCGGTGCGAAAGCGACTGACGATCATCGATCGCTCCTCGAAGACGACCGGCGGCAGATCTGGCCAGTCGGTGGTGTCGGATTGAATGTGATAACCGCGTTCCGCGATGACCGGAGCGCGGTGGCCTATCTGCTCGAGAAGCGGAGCACTACCCACTCCCGCGGCGACGACAATCGCGTCTGCGCTCAGGCGCTCGCCGCTCACCAGGAACACGGACGCATGGGATTTTTCGATGGACATCGTCTGCGCCCGCTCGCGGCGCTGCACGCCGCCGGACGCGACAAAAGCCGCCGCAAGCCGATCAGTGAGATCGCCGGGGTCGCGTACGCGGCCGGTGCCGACGAAACGCACGGCCCCTGCAGGCGGGCGTGCCATGAGAGAACTCAAGCTCGCTGCTTCCTGGGGCGTGACGTCGCGAATGCTGGCGGCACCGATGTCGGTGCTGTTCCAGCTCTGTCGTCCCGCGCGCGCGCCGGCGGCGGTTTCCCAAACAATGTAGTGGCCGTCCTCGACGATGAGTGCCTGCGCATCGGCCTCAGCACTGAGTCGCCGCCAGGCGGGCATCGCCTGACCGACGATCGACTTGAGCGCTTCCTTGCCCGCCGCGAAGCGGCGTGGGCGGCTGGCTTGCAACAGGCGCGCGGTGAAAGGCAGCCACGCGGCAATCTCATGCGCGGGCAGAGAAAGCGCACCGCCGCGCCAGAACAGCCTCCCGGGAAAGGAACGTATCGTACGCAGCGAGGCCAGGGGTTCCACTTGCTCGACCGCAATATGACCAGCGTTTCCCCAGGAAGCGCCGCGCTGTACGAGCGCCGGCTCCAGCAACAGGGTGTCGATGCCCCGCAGGCGCAGCGTCATGGCGCAAGCCAGGCCGACTACTCCGCCGCCGATCACCAGCGCGGTTTGCGGCCGGCGCCCCTTTGCATTCGACATCATGAATAATATACCGTATACGAACCTGACCAGGAGAACCCAGTTGACCCAGCCCCTTTGGCACGGCGTCTATCCCGCCGCCACCACGCAGTTTGCCGCGGACTTGAGTCTCGACCTCGCCGGCTGTCGCCGCACATTGCTCGCGCTCGCCGCCGACGGCGTGGACGGCCTCGTTCTACTCGGAACGGTGGGCGAGAACAATTCGCTGCTGCCCGAGGAAAAACGCTTCGCGCTACGCGCGGCGGTCGAGGCCATCGGCGGACGTCTGCCGCTGGTCGCGGGTGTGTCCGAGCTGACCACCGAACGTGCCATCGAATACGTGCGCGACGCGGAAAGGATCGGCGTGGACGCGTTCATGCTGCTGCCGGCGATGGTCTACGTACCGACTGCCGATGAGTTGTACGCCCACTTCAAGGCGGTGGCCGAAGCCACGTCGCTGCCCATCATGCTGTACAACAATCCGCCGGCTTACCGTGTGTCGATCGAGCTGGATACGCTCGAGCGGCTCGCGCCGATTTCCAACATCGTTGCGTTGAAAGAAAGCGCGCCCGATCCGCGTCGCTTCACCGACATCATCAATCGCTTCGGCGAGCGCTACACATTGATGGCGGGACTGGATGATGTCGCGCTCGAGGGTCTGCTGCTTGGCGCCAGCGGTTGGGTATCCGGTCTCACCAGTGCATTCCCACGCGAGTCGGTGGCGATGGTCGACGCGGC
>DASTTJ010000437.1:0-11959 GCA_035760205.1 Steroidobacteraceae bacterium
GGCGTCGGCACTGTCCTCGCACCCTTCTTCATCATGCAGCCGGCGATGGGCGTCGGCATCGCTGCCCGCCGCACACCGCGCCCGGGTGCGGCACGGATTCAAAGCCTGGTGACGCATGTGGTGTTCGGGCTCGGCCTGTACATCACCGCCAATCTTGCGCGATTGCTATCTACTGCAGGGTGATTCGCCGCGACTTCCACACCGCGGCGACGAGTAACGCGACCGCGGCGGAGGCAAACACCGTATTGCCGATCAGGTCGATATCGCCCTGACTGCCGAGAATGGGGACGTGCGGAAAACCCTGCCATGCATAGGTGATCAAGGCGCCGCCCGCGAAGGCGAGAATGTGGCGTTGACCCCAATGCTCGCTGCCGGACCAGCGAATGACCAGTGCGATGATGCAGCCGTAAATCGCCAGGTAGGTTGCAACGACGGCCCAGCCGGTCGCGAACCAATTGGCCACCGTGAACGCGCTCCACAAGAAAAACGATGAGATGCCAACTTTCCAGGGCCTGAACGCGGGGCGTGCATCGCGCGGACGTGCCGGCCAGCGCCGGAATGCCAGGAAGACGACTATCGCGATCGCCAGAGTCAACCCGGCGAACTGCCCGATCGAGGCAATAAACTTCTCCTGCTGGTAAGTGGTGTATGTGTTGAGCGCTGCACCCCCCAGGAACAACAGCAGAGTGAACGCCATTCCGGTGTTGCCGAGCCACGGCTTGCGGGCACGTTCTCCCACGAACGATTCGACGATGGCGATGGGGACGCAAATACTCCAGATGGTATGCAGGCCGAGGACGTAGAGGGTCCACCATCCACCGATGCCGAACGGCGCGATGTGCGCATTGCCGATGAGGTCATGGCCGAAGTAGGTAGGCGCAAAAAGGCTTTGCGTGACATACCCCTCTTCGATCAAGGCGTATACCAGCGCGAGCAGCACGATGGTGGGCCAGCCACGGCCGGCGCGCCGCGCAATCTCGCGGACCAGTACCGCCCCGCCGCCGTACAACGTCACGAAATACGGCAACAGGTGCAGCGCATCGATGGAAATATTGCCGAGCAGGAACTCCGCCACCAGTGGAGCCAGCAAGAACAATCCCACCACCGGAGCGAATCGACATAGCGTGTTCATCGATTCCGATAGTAGGACACGGGCGACGTCCCTGTCGCCCATGCTCCTGTTCAACGAGAGGAGTTCACGTTCGCGTTGGCACTGCTGCCTTCGGCGGGCAGGCGGCTGACGTCGATGAGCGCGCCCTGCCCCGCCAGGGTGTAGATGGGCCGGCTGTACGCCGCCGCTTCGTTGAACGCCTGATTGCTGGCGTCGCTCATGCCCGTGCCGTTCAGCCACTTCTGCAGAAAGTGGAAGTACTGGTGCGGCATGTTGTTGAGCGCCGTACCGACGGTGCCATTCACAGTGATGGCGCCGAGGCTGCGCCAGTTGTCCTTGAGCGTGCCACCGCGGCAGTTCATCTGGTAGACCGCGCGCAGGTAGAGCGGCAAGCCGTTCTTGCGTTCGGTGTCCAGCACACTGAAGAAGTTGCTGTTGTTGAAGCGGGCATTGTTATGGCCCACGAAATTTTCGCTGTCGCCATGCGTCAGCACGTGAAGATCGAGCACGTACTGCGGCGCGAGCTCGCGAATCATGGCAAGGACGCGTGCCGGAACCGCATCGGCATCTTCCATCACCACCACGCGCTCGTAACGGCTTTGAGTGTTGATCAACGAGTTGTTAGCCGTAATCGCGGCCTCGAGCGCGAAGTCGGATTGCTCATTGAGCCAGGTCAGCGGGTTGAACGTGGTCTGGCGCCAGTTGCCCGGGTTCAGGCAATTCAGGCTGCTGCCGATCTGCCCGCCGATATCCGCCAGCAGATCGACGATCGTCCGTCCCTGCGGCAGTTCGAATTCGAGACCTTCGCAGGTGACGGTGTTGATGTTCACGTTGAGCGATCTGCGAAGCTGCGGGTCCACATTGTTCATCACGCCGCCGTTTTCAAGGACGATCAGCAACGCCTTCCGAGTGGGTTTCGGCGGAGTCTTGCCGACGATCGCGCCGCTCACGGGCTTCAGGCCACGACCGATCATTTCCGCGATCGTGCTCTTGGGAAGCTGCCGATTGGTAACCGCGCCCAACGCAGTCACCTTGACCGGCTTGCGCACGATGAGTTGCGGTTGCAAGGCGATGGGTTTGGCGGTCTGCAGCGCGATGTTCGGCGCAATCGCCGGCTTCACCGTGGTTTCGACCGCGTACGCCTGCGCGGCGACAGTTGCGAGTGCAGCCATGATCAGTATCTTCAGTTTCATTGCGGGTCTCCTTGGGGAATGGTTTTAGTGAATTGCGAGTTCGGCGTTTTCACGAAGCGCTTCGGTGGCCAGCGCCGGCGTCAGCACGCTGTTCCAGCCGAGATCTCCGCGCGCGCCGCGGCGACGTGTACTCACTCCGCTCAGGCGCTCGACAATCGCGCCCAAATTCGAATGAGGATCGATCTGTGTTTTCCAGGTCCGTACCAGCGCGTCGACGGCGGCCGGCGCCTGGGTTGCCGACGTAGCGAAAGACGTGGCCCGCACCGGCGAGATCAGGATGAGCAAGGTCTCCTGCCGGTGAGCTTTCGAAGACTCCTTGAAGAACGTCGACACGCCCGGAATGTCACCCAGGCCCGCCGTTTTCGACGTCGTGTTGTCATCGACGGTCTCCGACAGTGCACTCATGACCAGCGTCTGACCGAACTGCACTTCGGCGGTGGCCGACACGAGTTGTTTGAACGTCGTCAGCGATTCGTCGAACGAGCCGGCGATTTCCTGCGACAGGAACGACCGCGAGGCATTGACGCGAAAGCGGACGCGATTGCCGTCGATGGCTTCCGGCTGCACCTTGAGCCCGACGCCCACGTCAATCGGCTGCAGACTCCCGAGGTTGACGCCGCTCACCTTCACGTTGATCGTGCGGCCGGCGAAAAACTCCGATTCCTGACCTAGATAGGCCGTGAGCGAAGGCCGTGCCAGCACGTGGTAGTGATGCCCGGCGTCATTGAACAGGTTGAGGCTGTAGTCGAGCTGCGGAACCCCGATCGACTGGGTGATCGAACGGCTCGAGCTCCAGTTGCCGCCGGAGTTGCGCGTGGCAGTGTAGACATTGCCGTAACCGAACTGCAGTGACAGACCGTCGAACAGATTCATGCCGCGGTTCTTCGTATTCAGAACCGAACTCAGGATGATGGTTACGTCGACGACGATCTGGTTGTCGGCGTCGACGATGGCGCCCGACGCTGCCTCGCCCGCCACCGTCATGGGATCATCGGCCGTGCGCACGATCTCCGCCACGCGGCGCAGCGTGACCGCATCGCGCGGATTTCCTCGGGAGTACTGCGCGGTGAGCGTCTCGATGTCGCGATCGCCGCTTTGAGCCGCGGCCATCAGCCGCAGGCGATGCGATTCGGCCCGCGCCGGGTTCAGCTCGACCGCCCGCTCCGCGGCGAGCCGGGCGGTCAGAGTATCGCCATGCAGATAGGACGCGACGCCCAAACCGTACGCGGCTTCCCAACGATCCGGGCGCGTGCGCATCGCGATGGCGAAGGCCGCCTGGGCCTCGCCGTACTGAGCCTCTTCCAGATGCTGAAACCCAAGATACAGGTTTGCCCAGAAATCGTGCGGCGCCTGCTGAACGGAAGTTTCGAACCCGACTTTGGCTAACGCGAAGCGCCCGTTTCCCGCGCTCTTCCCGGCTTGCCAATGCGCCAGGCCGTTGAGGAACTGCAACCGGGGATTGCGCAGATCGTCGCGCAGCGCCACGGCAAAGGCTCGCTGAGCCGCCGGCCATTTACCGGCGATTCCCGCCTGGTAGCCGTCGCTCAATGCCTCCGACGGCTGGGCTCCCAAGGAAGGTGTGGAGGGAACCCACGCTGCCATGAGCAGAAGGACACAGGCCGCGGACGTTGAGGCTCGCAATCGCATGGAAGTCTCCGTGAGTGGGTGCGCACCACGGAACGAGCGAGCCGGAGAAATTGGCTTGGGCAAGCGCGAATCACACGACCTTCATGCTTCCTTCAGGGCGCCATCAGGCCATGGCACCGCGCGATTCGTTCTCATCGCAGCCCAATCAGCGAACGAGGACACGCCATGCCCGACGACGATCGAGACATCATGAGCAGCTTCATGCGGACCGGGGATACCGGCTACCTGGCCGCGCTCTATGAACGCCATCAGCCCGCCCTGCGACGATTCCTGCAGCGGCTGACGCGCGACCGCGCCCTTGCCGAAGATCTGGCCCAACACACCTGGATCAAGATCATGGACGCAGCCTCGCGCGGGCGGTACGCCGCCGCCGACTCGACTTTCAAGTCCTATCTCTACACGCTGGCGCGCAACACGTTCCTGGACGAGTGCACGCGCAAACATGAGACGTCACGGCGTCTGCCACTCACCGACTCGCAGTTCGAACAAGCCGTGACCAATCACGGCGACCAGCTCTCTCCGGAAACCGTGACCCAGCGTGTGCAGTCCCACGGGATGTTGCGCCAGGCGCTCGCCACACTTCCGTCGGAGCAGCGCGATGTTCTCAAGTGGTGGTGCGGTGGCGACAGCATTGTCGCCATGGCAAATCTGGCGCGCGTGCCGCGCGACACCGTGCTCAGCCGCAAGAAGTACGCGCTGGCGCGCATGCGTCAATGGCTGGAACGCAGTGGAACGGCGGCCAGCGCGTTCTGAGGGGGATGGGCGAAGCCAATTCGGTGGCGCCATTCGTTCTTACACGATGTTGGTCCTGATGCTTTCAACGGCGCTGGCAGGCGCGGCACCGGCGCCGAAGATCGTCAGCGTGACGTCTTTGTCGTCGGCGCCGGTGCGCTTCTCGCTGGGAGCCGCGGGTCCCATCAATCGTTTCGCGTTCGACGTCAGCGGAATCGAAGCATCGCAAGTGAATGCGGGAGTGCCGTGCCGCTACGCGTCCGGGCTGCGTTACCGTTGCCGCGCGGAGGTGGGCGGCGGCGCAAACACCGAACCTCGCCGCATCGTCGTGGACGTCCCGGATCTGAATCGTGGCGCGCTGGTCACCGTGACGTTCGACAACGGCTTCGGTGTCGCCGAGAGCAGCGTTGAAATAGCCAACCCTCCGCAGACTGTGCACGAGATCGAATCGATGGCCCTGCCGGGCGGCGGGGCCTGGACTACCGGGCCCGACGGCGCGCGTGCGCCCCTGACGACGCTGCTCACCTGGCAAGCGAGGTCGGCGCCGGCATTGGTGGTCGAGATGCCCTATCAACCCGAACGCTGCGACGCGCTCTATGCGCAATGGGTCACGGCCTCAGCCACCGACCCGGTATTTTCGAGCGAATTCGGCGCACTCAATGGAGCGGTGGCGGCGCTGCGCCCCGTGAGCGCGGGTAGCCCGGTACGTCCGGACAACCTACCTTTGTGGCTGATTACGTACGTGGCCAGCGCCACGCGCGTTCAGTTCATCGCGCACTACGAGGTGACTTATAAGGTTGGCGTGTGCGCCGAACGCGCCATTCGCTGAGCGGCGAGCCTGGCGCGCGCCGCGGCATTGTCCGCTTCGATCCGCGCCACCAGCAGGGCAAAGTCCGCGCGCGTGCGCAACGAATCCAGTGCCGGATCCGCGCGCATCCACCAGGCACCGCGCCATCCGAGCTCATGGGCGCGGTTCAACACCTGCATTGCCGCATCCGGCCTGCCTTGCAGCGCATGCGCCGCGGCGCGCAAGTAGAACGCGCCGCACCACAACTGGCCATTACGCTCGACGCGGTCAAGCCAGGCGAGGGTGATGTCGAGATATTTTTCGGCACTGAGCCGGTCGCCGGTCGCCAACGCCACCTGCGCGAGCGTGATTCCATCGTTGCGGCCCCAGCGCGTCAGCCATACGTTTTCTATGCGACGGACGATGTTGAACGACGGATCGCTGACGGCACGCTGCAATAGCGCGTTCGCGTTCGCCGCGCGGCCGGCCACCATCTCCATGGCCGCGGCGTCGAGCAGGTCGTTGGCGTTGGAGCTCGATCGAAGCGGCAGCGTGTCGAGGTGTGCAGCGAGCCCGGACTTGTCACCACGCGCCACCCAGCCGCGCGCCCGTTCGAGTTCGACGCCGTTGAATTCCGCACTTCCGGCGGACACTTTCGCGAAGGACACGTCCGCCGCGTCGGTCATCCCGATATCGAGATACAACCAGCCGAGCTGATTGCGCAAGTCGATGCGATGCGGCGCACGCTCGAGCGCTTCACGATAGCCGCGAATCGCCGCATCGGTATTTCCCTGTGCGAGTTCAATCAATGCCACGCCCCAATAGCCATTGGGAAAGGTGGGCTGCAACTCGATCACCCGGCGGCAGGCAAATTGCGCCTCCGGAAAACGTCGCAGGTTCTGCAGCACCTGGCAGCGTCGGCCATGCAGAATGACGTGCAGCGGATCGAGTGCCGCCGCCTGATCGAGCGGCGGGAGCGCCTGGCGCGGCTCACCGCGATACTCGAAGACCATGGCAAGGCCGATGTACGCCTCGGAGTGGCTGGCGTTCAGCGCAATGGCGCGCTCGAAGTCCTGCTGAGCCGCGGCAAGATCGAAGGTCTCGAGCAACAACCGGCCACGCGCGACATAGGCATCGGCGAGTTCCGGGTTCGCGGCCAGCGCCCTGGCCACGTTTTCGCGCACCTGCAGGGCTACCATCTCGATCGGATAGTCGGCGTACCAGTAACCCAGCATGTAGGCATTCGCGAGGCCCGCGTATGCCAGTGCGAAGCTCGGGTCCTGCGCGATTGCGGCACGGTGGTAGTCGATGGAACGCTGGATGGACTCCGGCTGGCGCTGCAATTGCTGGTAGCGGCCGAGAAGATACAGCTCGTAGGCATTGGCGGTGGGCGCGCTCGCCGCCACAGCGCGCGCGCGGTGTGACAACTTCACTTCGAGAGCTCGCGCGACGGCCAGCGAGATGCTCTCCTGCACCTCGAGCACGTCGTCGAACGGCCGGTCGAAGGACTCGGCCCATTCCTGAAAGCCGGTCGACACATTGATGAGCTGCGCGGAGATGCGGATCTGCGCACCCTCGCGCCGTACCGACCCTTCCACAAGGTGCGTCACGCTCAGCTTTTCGCCGATGGTACGAGCGTCGCTCGTTCCAGCGCGAAAGGAAAAGGCTGACGTACGCGCCGTGACCCGCAGCCCTGTCATGCGCGCGAGCGAATTGATCAGTTCTTCGGTGAGGCCATCACAAAAAGCCTGATTGTTTTTCGCCGGGCTCAGGTCCGTGAAAGGAAGCACTGCCACGGTCGCGCCACCACTTGGCGCGTGCGCATCCGGCGCGCGCGCAAACCAGAACAACGCAGCGAGGATGCCTGCGAGCGCGAAGCCCATCGGCCATAGCCGCTGCGGCCGTTTCCGGCGCCGGTCGACCAAGGGCGGCAGCGAATCTTGCGGTGATGAAGCCGCCATCGGTTGCACCGGATTTTCCGCGGACGACACTACAGCGATCAGCCGGTAACCCTTGCGCGGCACCGTCGCGATGTATGTGGGTGATTCGCTGTCGTCACCGAACACGCGGCGAAGCTGCGCAATGGCCTGGTAGACCGAGTTCTGCCCTACGACGAGCCCGGGCCAGACGGCATCGAGCAGTTCATCAGCCGAAACCACCTGACCCTGCCGTTCCGACAGGTGCGCGAGCACGCGCATCGCGCGCGGTTCGAGCTTCACGAGCTCATCGGCGCGGCGCAATTCATCGAGTGCAGGATCGGCCAGCCAATCGCCGACGCGAAAACGAGGAGCAGGCATTTAGAGACATTGTAGCCACTCCCGAAGCCAATCGGTCCGTACCGCTCGTTCTATTCCACGAGTCCTGAACCGGAGGAGAGATATTGTGAAAACCCGACTCGAGCCGCTGGCCGCTATTTTCGCCCTGGTCAGCATTACCGCGACCTCGCTCGCGGCCACGGTGCCCACCGTCAAACGCACACTGCCGAACATGACATCGGCTCAACTGCAGCAGCGGCTCGCACCCGTGCTGAGCGTCCAGCGGCAGCAGCTCCTGGGCAGTCTGCAGCGGGCGCAGTCCGATGCCGACGTGGCATTCAAGGCATTGGCGCCCGAACGCGCCGCGCTCAACAAGGCACTGGCCGCCGACCCGCGTTACCAGACCTATCTTTCGCGCGCGAACGCCATCGGCAAGGGCGGCGGGAAACCCGCCGAGAAAGTAGCGCAATTGAAGGCGCTGGCGACCGCCAATCGCAGCCTGTTCGACGAGGCGACGCGCACCGCCAAGATCGATCGCGCCTCGATCCAGTCGAAAATCGGCAAGGGCACGTTGAACCAGGATTTCTCGCTGCTGTTGCGCACCAGCTCGAAGGCCCGCGTGGGGATTTTGCGCGCACCCCCCGCTCCTGTGCCCACGGATTTGGTCTACGAACCGCCGTACGATTTCGAGAATGTCGAAACGGAGAATGGCGGCCTGGCGTATCAGGCGGCCACCGGCAACTCGAATGCCGATACTGGCAAGTCCAGAGCCGATTCAACCGTCGTCGGCGTCGCAGGCACAGCCGACGTGGATGCGGAAGTCGGCAAAACCATCTCGGTGCCGGCGGGAGTGAATCGCATGCAGATCACGGTCAACATGCGCGGCGTATACAGCGCGTCGGCCGCGAGCGCGCTTTCCGCCAGCATGGCCTGCGCCCACTATGAACTCGTTGTCGTGAGCCTCAAGCCTGACAGCCGGGTCTCCGGCTACGACTATGAAGGAGAATGCGTGATCGCACCGTTTGCGTGGTACGCCGAGGCGGACGGCGAATCGACCAAAGACCATGTGTTCACGGTCGAAGTACCCCAGAACGATCGTGACTTCGTCATCATGGCGCGAGCGAGCGTGCTCACGACCGCTGGCGGTCTGCCAGGGTACAGTGAGGCTTCAGCGAAAGCGGAACCGAAAAAGATTCGCGTGAAATATCTGACGCAGTGATGGACTCACCGCGAGGCGCGTATCGCGCGTGATACAAAAAATGCCGTCGGCAACCCGACCAGCACAATGTGCCAAAAAGCGTGCACGTGGAGTTGCTCCAGCGGATAGATGCTGCGCCCGATGGCAGAGAGTGGAAGGATGACGTAGTTCATGACCAGTAGCACCGCGATGCCGTGAATGATGCCGAGCACGATCCATTGCCGCGGCAACCACTTCACGCGGCTCACGATCAGATAGAGAAGCGCTGCCGCACCGAAGCAGATGAACCAGTGAAGTGACGCGCCCAGCACGACCATTTCGATACCTCCGTCGCGCGCTTGCTGTCCCAGCAGGCCGCTGGCCACACCTTTCCACGGCTGCATCCACGAGCCGCCGGCCATCACCGTCTTGACCGTCGGGTAGATGAAATCCGCGAGCCCCGCGAAGAATCCGCCGAGCAGGATGCCGCGCAGAGCCGTGTGCTGGTAGTTAGATGACGTGGTATTCGCAGCGGTGGTGTTCATGGCTCGCCCCTTCGTTTCGAAGAGACTACCGCGCGCGAATGGCGCTGCGAAAGAGTGTCCGCGCATTCGTCCCGAAGGCGGGCCGAACGCGCTACTTTTTCAGATACGGCAACGTAAACAGGTACAGGCCGGTGAGCAGCAACAACGCAAGCGGCAAGAGCGGTGAGTAGATGACCCAGGCGGGAGGTGTTCCCTGTGACATCGCCACGAGGTTGGCGATGACAGTCACCACGAACGCCATGGACACCCAGCGGTGGAACTGACGGATCCACAGTCCCCGGGAGCTCATGACGGCACCTTGCGCGCTTCGATCATCTTCCAGCCATTGCCCGAAGGATCGCGGAAACTTGCGTCCACGCTGCCGTAACGGTCGACGGGTTCCTGCGTGAACTCCACTCCGGCAGCGTTCATGCGTTTGTAGGCCACATGGCAGTCATCGACGATGAGCACGAGCGGCGGCATGGCGCCCTTCGCCACGATCTCGCGCAGTGTCTGTGCGGTTGCCGCGTCGAGCACCGGCGGCCCCGGCGTGTACAACCCGAGCTGGAACGACGGCTGCTCCGGGTGCTGCACCGTAAGCCAGCGATAGTCGCCGTTCTTCGCATCGGTATGAACACGAAACCCCAGCTTCCCGACATAGAACTGCAGGGCCTCTTCCTGATCGCGAACGTACAACCCGACAACACCGACACCTTGGCTCATGTGACCTCCTTCTTGGTGGGCCTATTCCTATCCCTAGCCTCCCGCCGTCGCTTCTCCGAAACTGCGTTTATGAGGTTTGGCCGGTGCGCGGCGATCAAGAAGCAGGCCGGCACCTGCTCGAGCGCGTGCGAAGCGGCTTTCTCGCGCGCACGAAGCTCTCCCGGGCTCTCGCCAGTCACATCGCGGAAAATACGCCCGAACGTTCCCAGGCTTTTCCAGCCCGTCTGGTATGCGATGTCGGTGATGGACTGATCCGTATCCCGAAGCAGCGCCTTTGCGCGCTCGAGCCTGCGCGTGAGCAGGTAGCGGTGCGGAGGGACGCCAAACGCGTCCTTGAACGAGCGCGCGAAGTGAGCGTGCGAGATGCGACTGACGCGTGCCAGCCTCTGGACCGGCCAGTCCTCGTGCGAGGCGACATCCATGCGGTCTTTCGCGCGCAGCAGACGGCGCAACAGCTCCGGGTCTTGAGGAGTTCGCATGGCCTGCCTTTTATACCGGCAAACCGGCACAATTTGCGCTCACTCATGCGCAAGCTTCTGGTCTCTCAACATTCCGCCCACGAACCCCGGGGCGTATTCGACCCGATGCTCCGCCGCGCCGGCTTTCGAATTCGGTACGTCAGCTTTGTGGCGAGTTCATCGAGTTGTTAGGCTGGCGACGGCGGATTCGGCTCGGCAGTCTTTGACCGTTGAGCAGGTGTAGCGGCAACACCCGGATTATGACCACCGGTGTCACGGAGCCTTTCCCCGGCCCAGTTCCCACCGGTCTGGCTCACCTTTCGGTAGGAATCCGGCTCTAAACACGCTGCGGCGGACCATGTGAGCGGTAACTGGACGTGCCCTTTTCCGGCCCTGTGCTACTCTCGACTTGACACCGGTGTCACGAGGTTCAGTCCTGGTGATATTGCGGTGTGCGGCGATCGGCGAAGCCGGCCCGCTGAGCCATGACTCATTGACGGACCAATTTTCAATACCAGGGGGATTCTCATGATTCGCAAGGCGTTAAGCGCCGCTGCGTTGCTTGCTTTCGCAAGCGGCGCGTACGCGGCTACCGACTATCCAAGCGGCTATACCAAATGCGCTAAAGAAGGAGCGACGTGCACGTTCAGCGGCACGCGCTCCGTGGCGTACGGAAAAGCAGGCACGTTCGTTTACGCGACCCTGACGGGTCCGATCAACTGCACGGCTTCGCTCTTCCCGGCGATCAATGCCGACACTCCACGCTACTGCTCATACGGCGCTGTCGGCTCGGGCTCTTCGAGCTCGAGCACCGGCGGCGGCACCTGCCCCGCCACGGCAATCGTTCCATACATCAATGGAACGCAGACGTCGGCGGCCACCATCGCATCCGGCGCACAGGTAGCCTTCGCCCCCACACCGTCTTCCGGCGGTAGTTGGTCATGGACTGGCTGCGGCACCTCCGGCACCTCGCGCACACAGACCGTTCAGCCAATCGCGTCTTGCTCTGCGACAGCGACTTACACCAACAGCTGCGGAACGCAATCGACTCGAGCCCACACCATAACGGTGAGCGGCTCCTCATCGAGCAGCAGCAGCGGTGGCGGATCGCCCGGAACACCGGTCGGATTCGGCCGCGCGACCACCGGAGGCGCGGGCGGTATCACTGTAACCGCACGCACCGGCGCGGAAATCAACGCTGCGTTGTGCGCCCGGACCAGCGTGAGCACACCGATCATCATCAGGGTCGATGGCACGATCAATCACGGCAATACCACGAGGGCGACTGGCAGCTGCGACACCACGGCCGCGGAAATCCAGTTCAAGGGCGTCAGCAATGTCTCGCTGATCGG
>DASTTJ010000438.1:0-7049 GCA_035760205.1 Steroidobacteraceae bacterium
CGCCGCGGCGCCACTAACACGCCGTTCTATCACGTCGTGGTGACCGACAGCCGCAAGCGCCAGGGTGGCAAGAGCCTGGAGCAGGTCGGTTTCTTCAACCCGAAAGCGGTGAAGAACGAGACCAAGCTCAAGCTCGACATCGCCCGCATCGACTACTGGCTGTCGAAGGGCGCGCAGCAGTCCGATCGCGTGAAGAACCTCGTGACCACTTTCCGCAAGGCGAACGCCTGATAAAGAGTCGGCGTGGTGGATAAACCTCGCCGTATCGAAGTCGGCCGATTGGGAGCGGCGCACGGCGTGCGCGGCTGGTTGCGGGTTCAGTCGTATACCGATCCTCCGCAACGACTGTTCGAGTGGCGCGAGTGGCAGGTGCAGGCCGCGAGTGGCACCACCCGTGAAATGAAGTTGTTAGAGGCGCGACCCCAGGGCAACGGCTGGATCGCGCGACTCGAAGGTGTCGACGAACGCGACGGCGCCAGTCGGCTGACGGGGCAGATGATTCTCGTCGAGCGGGAAGAGCTGCCACCGGCGGAAGGACGCGAGCACTATCGCGACGACCTGATCGGTTTCGAGGCGAAGAATCTGGAAGGTGCGTTGCTGGGGGCAGTCGACCATTTCGTCGATACGCCGGGCAACGTGGTGATGGTGATCAAGGGTGCGCGCGAACACTGGGTGCCAGTGACCGGGCAGCATCTGCGCAGCATAGACAAGGATGCGCGCACCGTTCAGGTGGATTGGCCCGAGGACTTCTGACACGACTCATGCAAATCGAAGTCGTGACATTGTTTCCGGAGCTCATTCAGCAGGCGCTGAAGGTTGGCGTTCTGGGCCGGGCGGTGGATCGCGGCATCGTGTCGGTGGGTTGCGAAGACCCGCGCGCGCACACCCGCGATGTACACCGCACGGTGGACGATCGGCCTTATGGTGGCGGACCGGGCATGGTGTTGAAGCCGGAACCGATGTCGCGCGCAATCGATGCGGCTGCAAGTCGGATGCCGGAAGGGTCGTTGCGCATATATATGTCGGCGCAGGGCGAGCCCTTCACGCAGGCGCTGGCGCGGGAATTTTCGAAGCTGCCAGGGTTGACCCTGGTGGCGGGGCGATACGAAGGACTCGACGAACGGGTCATCGAATCGCGCATAGATAGAGAAGTGTCGGTAGGCGATTACGTGCTGTCGGGTGGCGAATTCCCGGCGCTGGTGATCATCGATGCGGTGGCGCGGCTGTTACCCGGAGTACTGGGCGACGAACGCTCCAGCGTCGAGGAGTCTTTCGACGCGGGTTTGCTCGACTGGCCGCATTACACGCGGCCGGTAGAGTTCGAAGGCCGGAAGGTGCCCGAAGTTCTGCAGGGTGGGCACCATGCTGATATTCAGCGCTGGCGGTTGAAGCAGGCGGTCGCGCGCACTTTTATGCGCCGGCCGGATTTGATTGCACGGGGCGGATTGCCGGCTGATGCGGCGAAACTCCTCGACGAATTTCTCGCTGAACGCGAAGGTGACAGACATGGCTAACATCATTCAAGAACTCGAAAAAGCGCGCATGACGCGCGAGCTGCCGGACTTCAATCCGGGCGATACCGTGATCGTGCAGGTCAAGGTAAAGGAAGGCGATCGCGAGCGCGCGCAGGCCTACGAAGGCGTGGTCATTGCCAAGAGCAACCGCGGCCTGAATTCCTCGTTCACCGTGCGCAAGATTTCGCACGGCGAGGGCGTGGAACGCACGTTCCAGACGCACAGCCCGTCGATCAGCGAAGTCGAAGTCAAGCGCCGCGGCAGCGTGCGTCGTGCCAAGCTGTACTATCTCCGCGATCTGTCCGGCAAAGCCGCGCGCATCGAAGAGAAGGTCTAACTCCTTGAACAGGGTTTCGGCGGCATGATCGGCCGGATCTTTGTCGGCATCTGGCGTGGCCTGGACGGGCTGCGCAAGTTCCTGCACCTGCTGGTGCTGCTGACGGTCTTCGGTTTTGTCGTCGGAGCCCTGCGTACTTCGATTCCGCACATCGCGGACGCCTCCGCGCTGGTGCTGGCGCCCAAGGGCGAGATCGTCGAGCAGCTCTCCGGCAGCCCCGTGGACCAGGCCCTCGCCCGGGTTCAGGGCAGCGCGCGTGAAGAAACCCTGTTGTGGGATCTCCTCGACGCGCTCAAGGCCGCCAAGAAAGACGAGCGCATCGCTGCCGTCGTGCTCGATCTCAACTACATGTCCGGTGGCGGGCAGCCGACGCTCGCTGAACTCACTGCGGCCATCAAGGATTTCCGCAGCTCCGGCAAGAAGGTGGTGGCGCACGCCACGGCGTTCCTGCAGGAGAGTTACTACGTCGCCGCGGCGGCTGACGAAATCTATCTCGACCCGCAGGGGCTGGTGGGCATCGACGGCTACGAGCGTTACCGCACCTATTACAAGGATCTCTTCGACAAGCTGGGCGTCGAGATGAATCTGTTCCGCGTGGGCGCTTACAAGAGCGCCGCCGAAGTCTATGTGCGCACCGACATGTCGCCGGAAGACCGCGAGGAAAGCATCGCCTACCTGAACGCGCTGTGGTTCAGCTATCGCACCGCGGTGGCCGAAGCGCGTGGCCTCACGCCGACGGACATCTCCGATTACGTCAACAATCTCGTGCCAGCCATGCTGGCGGCGAAGGGTGATGCCGGCAAGGTCGCCCTGGACGCGAAGCTCGTCACGGGCCTCAAGTCATCGCTCGAAGTCGAGCGGCGCATGGTCGCGCTCGTCGGCGGCGACTCGGCGAAAGAAACCCACGAAAAGGTGGAAGCAGACGAAAGCGATGCGGGCGAGTCGTACAACTCCACTTCGCTGGAGGATTACCTCCGCGTGGTGCACGCCGAGAAGCGGGCGCGCAGCGGCGGCAAGGACAAGATCGGCGTCATCGTCGCGTCCGGCGAAATTCTCGATGGCTCGCAGCCGCCAGGAACGGTGGGTGGTGAGACCGCCTCCAGGCTGATCCGCGAAGCCCGCGAGGACGATGATGTCAAGGCCATCGTGCTGCGGGTAGATAGTCCGGGCGGCAGCGTGTTCGCATCCGAACAGATCTACCGCGAAGTGCGCGCTGCCCAGGCCGACGGCAAGCCAGTCGTCGTTTCCATGGGTGATCTGGCCGCATCCGGGGGCTATTACATCGCCTCGTCGGCCGACGAGATCTGGGCGCACCCGGCGACCATCACCGGATCGATCGGCATCTTCGGCGCCATCCCCACGTTCCAGAACACGCTGAAGAAGATCGGCGTAAGTGTGGACGGCGTGGGCACCACGAAGTTGTCCGGCCAGCTGCGCATCGATCGGCCGCTGGGCGAAGACGCCAAAGTGCTGTTGCAGTCGTTCATCGAGCGCGGTTACGAGGAATTCCTCGCCCATGTCGCCGAAGGGCGCAAGAAGTCCCGCGACGAAGTGCATGCCATCGCGCAGGGGCGCGTGTGGATCGGTACCGCTGCCAAGGAGAACGGACTGGTCGATCAGCTGGGCCTTTTCGATCAGGCGGTGAAATCTGCCGCGAACCTCGCCAAGCTGAAGGACGACTACGAAGTCGAACGCATCGAGCCCGAACTCTCCTGGGCGGAGACGCTGGCACTGCAGATCAAGGTCTGGTTCGCGAAAAATTTCGTGGGTGACATCGCTGCACGGATTCCCGCCTTGCAGGTCGCGCGCGAGTTCGAGCCGCTGCAGCGTGAACTCGCGCGCTGGTCGCGCATGAACGCGCGTGACAATCGCTACGCGTATTGCTTCTGCGACGTGCGCTAACCCTGAAAACCGCAACCTTCATCGCGATTCTCTTCGGAATTCCGGGTGCGAGCCAAGCGGCTACCAGTGCATTGGCGTCCGATCCGCCCAAAGCCTGTGATCCTTGCGACGAGTGGAACAAGCCGCAGGAGCCGTTTCGGATCTTTGGCGACACCTATTTCGTTGGCACGGAAGGGCTCGCGTCGATCCTCATCGCCTCCACGGACGGATCGATTCTCCTCGACGGCGGGCTTCCACAGTCCGCGCCTCTCATCGCCGCGAACATCCGCAAGCTCGGTTTCGACCTCAAAGACGTTCGACTGATCGTGAATTCGCACATGCACTACGATCATGCCGGCGGCATCGCGGCACTTCAGCGCGCCAGTGGAGCGACGGTGGCAGCAAGCGCCGCCGGCGCAGTTGCACTCGAGCAAGGCGGACCCGCCGAGGACGATCCGCAAATCACTTTCGGGCGCGAGCACAATGAATTCCCGGCCGTGGCCGATGTGCGTGTAGTACGCGACGACGAAACCTTGCGCGTAGGGAAGCTCGCAATCACCGCGCGCTTCACGCCCGGTCATACCCCGGGCGGTACGACCTGGACGTGGCGTTCATGCGAAGCTGCGAAATGCCTCGACCTGGTCTATGCGGACAGCCTGAACTCCGTTTCCGCGCCGGATTTCAGATTTACCGGCGATGGAAAGTATCCGAGCCGGGTGGAAATCTTCAGGCGCAGCATCGCGCGCGTCGAAGCGCTTCCCTGCGACCTGCTGCTCGCGCCGCATCCGCCCTTATTCGACATGAAAGCCAAAATCGAGCGGCGGGTTCGAGAGCCGGCCAGCAATCCGTTCATCGATTCGCAGGGCTGCAAGGCCTATGCGGCGAGCGCGAGAAAGAATCTTGAACTACGCATCGCGCAAGAGAACGCTTCGTCCAACTAGTTGAGCGTTCCCCAGTCGAGGATGACCTTGCCCGACTGCCCCGATCCCATCGTTTCGAAGCCGCGCTGGAATTCCTGGATCGGGAAGTGATGCGTGATCACCGGCGTGATGTCGAGCCCCGCCTGCAGCAGCGCCGCCATCTTGTACCAGGTCTCGAACATCTCGCGGCCGTAGATGCCGCGCATGTTGAGTCCCTTGAAGATCACCTGATTCCAGTCGATGGCGGTCTCGCCCGGCGGTATGCCTAACAAGGCCACGCTTCCGCCATGATGCATCGTGCGCAGCATGTCGCGGAACGCGGCCGGGTTACCCGACATCTCGAGCCCCACATCGAAGCCTTCCTGCATGCCGAGTTCCTGCATCGTGTCGTCGAGCTTCTGTTTCGTGACGTTGATGGCGCGCGTGGCGCCCATCTTCCGCGCGAGGCCCAGCCGGTAGTCGTTCACGTCGGTGATGACGACATGCCGCGCGCCGATTTTTTTCGAGATGGCCACGGCCATGATGCCGATGGGGCCGGCGCCGGTGATCAGCACGTCTTCGCCGACCATGTTGAAGGCGAGGGCGGTGTGTGTGGCGTTGCCAAACGGATCGAGGATGCTGGCGATGTCGTCAGTGATGGCATCCGACAGCTTGAAGGCGTTGCTCGCGGGGATGGCGAGAAACTCGGCAAAACATCCCTGGCGGTCGACGCCGACGCCTACGGTGTTGCGGCACAGGTGCCGGCGCCCGGCGCGGCAATTGCGGCAGAAGCCGCAGGTGAGATGTCCTTCGCCCGACACGCGGTCGCCCACGGCGAAGCCGCGCACTTCGCTGCCCATGTCGACGATGCGGCCGTAGTACTCGTGGCCCACGGCCATGGGCACGGGAATGGTTTTCTGCGCCCAGGCATCCCAGTGGTAGATGTGCATGTCGGTGCCACAAATCGCGGTTTTGGCGATCTTGATGAGCACATCGTTGGGGCCGACCTTGGGCTCCTCGATGTCTTTCATCCAGATGCCGGGCGCAGCCTCACTTTTGACGAGTGCTTTCATTTGATGAGATCCAGTTCGCGGCCCACCTTGATGAAGGCCGCGAGCGCGCGATCGACCTGCGCGTCGTTGAGGCCCGCGGACATCTGCGTGCGGATGCGCGCCTCGCCCTTGGGAACCACGGGGAAGGAGAAGCCGATGACGTACACGCCCTCTCCCAACAGCCGGTCGGCGAACCTCCCGGCCTGGGCGGCGTCGCCGATCATCACCGGGATGATTGGATGCTCACCAGGAAGCAGTCTGAATCCGGCGGCCTGCATGCCGGCGCGAAACTTTCTGGCGTGGCCAAACAAAGTGTCGCGCAGCTGCGGCATGTTCTCGACGAGATCGAGCGCGCGCAACGTGACGGCAGCGACCACGGGCGGAATGCTGTTCGAGAATAGATAGGGACGCGAGCGCTGCCGAAGCCAGGCTATCGCGTTCGCGCGGCCTGCGGTGTAGCCGCCGCTGCCGCCGCCCAATGCCTTGCCGAAAGTGCCGGTGAGGAAGTCGATGCGGCCGGCAACTCCACAATGTTCGGGAGTGCCGCGGCCGCCTGAGCCCATGAAGCCCGTGGCGTGCGAATCGTCGACCATGACCAGTGCGCCGTACTTGTCGGCCAGGTCGCAGATCTCGCGCAGCGGCGCGATGCTGCCGTCCATCGAGAACACGCCGTCGGTGGCGATGAGCCGCGTGCGGCAGTCCTGCGTGTCCTTGAGGTGCTGCTCGAGTTCGGCCAGATTGCGGTTGGCGTAACGCAGGCGCCGTGCCTTGCACAGCCGGATGCCGTCGATGATGCTCGCGTGGTTCAACGCATCCGAAATGATGGCGTCGTTCTCACCGAGAACGGTTTCGAAGAGGCCGCCGTTTGCGTCCCAGCAGGACGAATACAGGATCGTGTCCTCCGTCCCGAGGAAGCGCGACAGCGCGGCTTCGAGCTGCTTGTGCACGGTCTGCGTGCCGCAGATGAAGCGCACCGATGCCATGCCGTAGCCAAGACGATCGATGGCGCGGTGGGCGGCTTCGCGGATGGCAGGGTGGCTCGCGAGCCCCAGGTAGTTGTTAGCGCAGAGATTAATGACATCCGCGTCATTGGCGCGAATCTGCCCGCCCTGGTGGCTTGAGATGACGCGTTCGGTTTTGAAGAGGCCTTGCTGGCGAAGTTCGTCGAGCTGGGTGTCGAATCGCTGGTAGAACGAAGGGTCCACGAAGGAACCTCGGGTAAGGTGAAGTTGGCGCAATTATACTGGTCGCCGTGAGACCCAAGCCGGCAGATCACGAGAACTCGGAGGGCGCCGAAGGCGGTGGCACTGCGTTGCGCATCGATCGCTGGTTGTGGTGCACCCGGATGTTCAAATCGCGCACGCTG
>DASTTJ010000439.1:0-2165 GCA_035760205.1 Steroidobacteraceae bacterium
TTCCTCGGCAAGTTCGCGAGCGGCACTGTCTCGCGCCGACTCTCCTGGGTCGATGAGTCCGCCCGGCAATTCCCACACCTTTCTATAGCGATTGAATACCAGCACCACGCCTTGCGGGCTGCGGGCAACGACCACTGCGAAGGTGGGTTGGGCAATCGTTGCGATTTTCGATTCCGGCAGTTCGTGCAGTGCGACGAATCGGGCAAGCACCTGGGGCATGAGGCGAAACTGCGGTGCGGCAGCCGCTAGGGTGCACCGCTCATTTCGGCTTTTTCTCGGGCCGCTTCCAGCCTTCGAGTGTGATCTGCTTGCCGCGCGAGAGTGTCAGTTGGCCGTCGGGTGCGTCTTTGGTGATGGTGCTGCCCGCGCCCGTGGTGGCGTTTCTGCCGATACGCACCGGCGCCACCAGCATGTTGCCCGAGCCGATGAACGCGCCGTCGTCGATGGTGGTGGTGGACTTGTTCACGCCGTCGTAATTGCAGGTGATGGTGCCCGCACCGACGTTCACGCCCTTGCCGATGATGGCGTCACCCAGATACGTGAGGTGATTGGCCTTGCTGCCGTCGGCGATGACGGTCTTCTTGAGCTCGACAAAATTGCCCACGTGCACGTTCGCGCCGAGCTTCGAACCCGGGCGCACGCGCGCATAAGGGCCGATGAGGCAACCGGCGCCGAGTTCGCTCTGTTCGAGAACGGAGTTTGGATGTATGACGCTGTCCGCGCCGATGGACACATTGCGCAGCACCACGTTGGGTCCGACGCGCACGCGGTCGCCGAGCGTGACCTTGCCTTCGAGAAGCACATTGGCGTCGAAGAAAACATCGCGTCCCAGGCTGACTTCTCCGCGGACGTCGATGCGAGCCGGATCGGCCAGCGTAGCGCCGGCGATCATGAGCTCACGCGCGCGCTCGGCGCGATTCATGGCTTCGAGCTCGGCGAGCTGTACCTTGTCGTTGACACCGAGCACCTCCGTCACGGTGGGAGCAATGAGCGGTGTCACCTTGATTTTGTCTTTAACCGCCATGGCGATGACGTCGGTGAGGTAATACTCACCTTGCGCATTGGCGTTCTTCAGCCTGCCCAGCCACTGGCGAAGTAGTTTGGCGGGTACAGCCATGATGCCGCTGTTGCCCTCGCGTATTTTCAGCTGGCTCTTGCTGGCGTCTTTCTGCTCGACGATCTTCTGGATCGCCCCGCGCGCGTTGCGCACGATGCGGCCGTAGCCTGCGGGGTTGTCGAGCATCACGGTGAGCAGGCTCATGGCCTTCGCGCCCGCCGCGTCGATGAGCTGGCGCAGCGTCGCCGCGCGGATCAGCGGCACGTCGCCGTACAGCACCAGTACGAGTTCGTCGTCGGACACATTGGGCATCGCTTGCATGACGGCGTGGCCGGTGCCGAGTTGTTCGGCCTGCAGCGCCCATTGCAGATTCTCCGCCGCCAGGGCGGCGCGGACCGCATCGCCGCCGTGGCCAAACACCACGTGAATGGACGAGGGGTCGAGAGTGCGCACCCGGCTAACAACGTGACCCAGCAGCGGTATGCCCGCGAGGGGCTGCAAAACCTTGGGGAGATCGGACTTCATTCGCTTGCCTTGACCGGCAGCGAGGATCACAACAGCGAGTTTCATGAGGCCGCGAGTTTAGCGGCCCCCGAAGGGCAACGCGAATCAGCGGCGGAACTGTCTGCCGGTCGCGTTGTAGGGGTCGTTACCGCCCGCATCGAAAGCCGCGAGATTGTTTTCGCCCAGAAGCGTATCCATGACATTGCGCTTGGTCTGGGGAATGACGCGCGGTTTCGTGTTGCGCGAAAGGCTCGGAGCAACGCCCTCGCCTGTCGGGGTGGTGGCGGCAGTCCAGTCGACCTGATTGTCGTTTCCGGGGCTCATGGGACGGGAATATACGCCCGCAATCTTTGCAATGGTATGTCCGTCGTCGGCCTTCCGCGGCCGCTCGTCGGGACCCCCGCCGGCCGTCGGTTGCTATCTACCGCTCATCGCCGGTTACAACGGTTCGTTGATACTCACGCCGTTGAGTTCGTACTGCAGTGTCGTTCCTTTGGGCGCCCCAAGTTGCTTCAGCACCGAACGCAGCACGGGCAGGCCCTTGGCATTCTTCAGGTCGACGTCGATGGCCACGTATTCGATGTCCTGAGTTCCATTTGGCTTT
>DASTTJ010000440.1:0-5131 GCA_035760205.1 Steroidobacteraceae bacterium
TTTGTTCGAACGGCAGACGATTGCACGGCTGGCCCAGGCGATCGAGGGCGGCGCGGTCACCCCGAGCGCCGATATCACCCCGACCGCGCCCTTTGAGCTGATCGATGCGTCGATCCGCGCGCAGTTGCCCGCGCAGGTCGAAGACGCCTATCCAGCCACCCAGATGCAACTGGCGATGCTCTATCACAGCACGGTCTCCGATGACCGCATCCTCTATCAGGATGTGCTGTGCTACTCACTGGCGCTTCCGTTCGACGCAGCCAAGCTGCAGCGCGCACTGCACGACCTGGTTGCCCGACACGACATCCTGCGCACCTCCTTCGATCTCGGCAGCTACGCACAGCCTCTGCAGCTCGTGCACAACGTTGCCAGCGCGAAGTTGATCCTGCGTACCGGAACGACCACGCGGGAAACTTTCAGCGAGTGGTTCGAGCGTGAGCAGCGCGAGCCCATCGACTGGAGTGCCGCGCCACTCATGCGCGTGACAGCGCACCCGCTCGAGCAGGACTCATTCATTCTGGCAATCACGTTCCACCACGCCATTCTCGATGGCTGGAGCGAAGCGTCCCTTATCCGCGAGTTGATCGAGACCTACAGCGCGCGACTGCGCAACGAATCGGTCGCGAAGCCGCCGCTGAATGTGTCTTTCCGCGACTTCGTTCGCCTGGAGCTGGAGGCTATCGCTTCCGAGAAGAGCGATCTCTTCTGGAAGGAGCGTACCAACGCGCCTGCGGCCACAGTCATGGACCCCGTGTCAGAGCACAAGGAAAGTGGCAATCGCGAGGTTGCGCGCCTTGCCCTCGACGCGAAGACCTCGGACTCGCTGAGCCGCCTCAGCGGCATGCTGGGTATCTCGCTGAAGTCGCTCCTGCTGGCGGTGCATGCCAAGGTGTTGAGCACGGTCAGTGGCTCGAGTGATGTGGTCTCGGGCGTCACGTTGAATGGCCGGCCAGAAACTCAAGGCAGCCAGGAGATACTGGGTCTCTTCATCAACACCGTGCCCATGCAGCTCTCGCTGGGAACGGAGAGCTGGGCCGCCTTCGCGCAGCAGGTGTTCGACTTCGAGCGCAGCTCGCTGCCGCACCGCCGGCTGCCACTGCAGGTGATGACGAGACGGCACGGCCGCCGCGTTCCCTTCGAAGTCATCTTCAACTACACGCACTTCCACGTGAGTGAAGGCGTGTACGAGCGCGCGGGCGGCCCGGTGAGAACTCGCGGCGGATACGCGGCAACCGATGTGGCATGGACCATGGAATTCATGGTTCCGCCAGGCGAGAGCCGGGTCGAGGGCTATCTGGTGTTCGACACGGGCCGCATCTCAGGGGCGCGCGTCGCGCAGATCGTCGACATCTATCACTCTGCAATTGCCCTGCTGCTCGCCAATCCGGACAGGCCGCACAACGCTGTGCCGCTGATCGCGCCGAATCTTTCGAGGCGGCCGGTGAAGGCGCTGGCCCGGGCGCGCACGCGGGCGAACGCAGGAAAAACCGAATCAGACAGGAGACTGAATCATGCGACTTGAGGAGCGATTCGAAGCCAGCGTCCGCCGTTGTGCCGGACAGGTGGCAGTGCAATGCGGTTCGCAGACCTGGACCTACTCAGAGCTGGACCGTCGCGCGCAAGAAATAGCTGCGGGCCTGCGCGCATTGGGCGTACGGCCGGAGGAGCCGGTCGGGCTCCTGATGCGGCGCTCGAATGATCTGGTTGCCGCCATCATTGGCGTCTACAAGGCCGGCGCGTGTTATCTCGCGCTGGACACGAGTTATCCCATGGAGCGCCTTCGCTACATGTGTGAAGACAGTAGCGTGCGATTCGCGCTGGTCGAAGACTCGTTGCCCGTCACGCAGCGGCTGAACGTCCGCACAATCTCGATCTCCGAGTGCATGGATGCAGGCAGGGCGGCGCTGCCTGCACCATCGCACAATGTGTCAGACGGGCTCGCGTACGTTTTGTACACCTCCGGCTCGACCGGTCATCCGAAAGGGGTGGCCATATCGCACGCGCACGTCGATGCTCTCCTCAAGCACGCCCAGGAGCTGTTCGCGTTCGACGAAACGGACGTCTGGAGCCAGGTTCACTCGCACGCCTTCGACTTCTCGGTGTGGGAAATCTGGGGTGCACTGGCGTACGGCGGCCGGCTCGTCATTCTGCCGCCCGATGTGGCGCGGGATCCGGATGCGCTCTGCGCAGAGCTGAAGCGCGCCGAGGTCACGGTTCTGAACATGACACCGGCGGCGTTCCGCGCCGTGGTGAACTGCGCCATCGATCGCAAGTTGCGATTTCCGGCACTGAGTGTCGTGATATTCGGCGGCGATGCGCTGGACACCAGCAGCGTGCGGCGCTGGTTCCAGTACGCCGGCGAAGATCAGCCTAAGCTCGTGAACATGTACGGCATCACCGAAACCACCGTACACGTGACTTTCTGCCCGCTCGATTCGCAGATTCTCGAACAGTCCACACGCACGCCAATCGGCGATGCGCTCGCGCACCTGTCGATTCATGCGCTCGACCGACATATGAATCCTGTGCCGGAGGGCACGACTGGCGAGCTCTACGTCGGGGGCCAGGGCCTCGCATGGGGCTATGTCGGGCGGCCTGCATTGACGGCGCAGCGATTCGTGCCAGATCCGTCGTCTGCTGAAGGCGGGCGGCTGTATCGCAGTGGCGACCTGGGTGCGGTCGATGCGCTGAACTGTCTGCGTTTCGTGGGTCGCGCGGATGATCAGGTGAAGGTGCGCGGTCACCGTATCGAGCTGTGCGAAGTGGAGGCGGCGCTTCTGAGCCATCCGAGCGTGGAGCAGGTGGCCATTCATCTGGAGCGCGACGACACGGGCAACAACCTCATCGCCTGCGTCGTGGCGGCAGCAAAAGAGACACTGGATCTCGGCACGTTACAGCGGCACCTGCGGCAGACGTTGCCGGAGCACATGATGCCGGCGAAGTTTCTGGAGCTCGGCGCGCTGCCGATCACACCGAACGGAAAGATCGACCGAGCGGCACTTCTTTCTCAACCCTCGCGCCAGCTCCTGGTCAGCGACGAATACGAAGCGCCAGAGACCTCCACCGAACGGCTGCTCGCCGAGGTGCTGGCTGATGTGCTGAAGGTCGAACGGGTCGGCGCGAATGACAACTACTTCGCGCTCGGCGGCGATTCGATCCGCAGCATCGTGACACGTGAGAAGGCGCGTCAGGTCGGGCTGGAGTTCTCCGTCTTCGATCTGTTGCTCCATCAGACCGTGCGCGAGCTGGGCGCGGCGATCGATCGCGGCGAGACCACGGCGAGTGCCGGCGCGGAGTCGACGCAGCCTTTCGATCTGATCTCCGAAGCGGACCGTCTCGCCGTCGCCATCGACGAAGACCTGACGGCAGAAGCGGTCTGAAATCAGGAAGACGCAAAGCGCCATGGCACAGCCACTCATCAATCCGGCGGTCGAAATTCAGAACGTGCAGGGCGGCGGTTTCGCGGGCCCCGAGCTCTGGTCGAGCAGTCTGAACTTCGACGAACGGGAATGTGCACTGACGGCAGACCACCGCGTGAACACCCGAAGTCTGGTGCCGGCTGCGCTGCTACTCACGAAAGCACAGACCCTACTGAACGAGAGGCAGGGGTCCGTAGCGTTCCGCGATATCAGACTACTGCGTCCGATCGCCAGGGAAGACATGAATGAGGTAGGGCTGTGCATCCGCCTGCATCGCGGTTCGATCCAGGGCGAGCACAATCTGGAGATCGCCTCCGAGGCCGGCATCTGTGCGCAAGCCTCGGTAGTCGTTCCGCGCGCCGGCATCGGTGTGCTGTCCACTGATTCAAAGGGCAGGTCGGCGGAGATCGAGGGACGTTTCAGTCCGCTGGCAGAAGGCTGGTACGAGAAACTCGCGATCAGCGGCAACGCGTTCGGCGAAAGCTTGCAACTCATCCGGGAGATCCTGCTGGACACCGCGGCCACGCCGCGCGTGTTCAAGGTGCGGATCGCGCCTTCGCCGGAACCCGTGTGCGTTCTGGACGCCTGCTTTCATGCAGTGCTCGCCTGCGACGTCGGCCGCTCGGGCTGCTACGTGCTTCATTCCATAGGCGCACTCGATTTCGCGCCGGCTTGGCCCGTTGGACAGGACAACGCCGTCGATTGTGAGGTGACCTGCCGGCCGGGCCCGTTCGGCACAGGCATCACGGCGGATCTTTACGTCACCACGAATGATGGCGAGCTGGCCTTCGAGGCGCGGGGCGTCTCGTTCATTGAGATCGAAAGTGCCGATTCGCGCAGTGCCGTTGCCGTGGCCGCGAATTTTGGGGCCGAGCCGTTGAAAGTAGCGGTAGACCGGCTCGGAAGGGATCTTGGCGTCGCGTTATCCGCCGCGCCCTACGATCAGGTCTGCCAGAGTCTGCTGCGCGCAGCGTCGGCGTTCGATCGTCAGGACTTCACGGAGCTGTTTCTCTTCTTGCGCCTGCAGGCGTGGTGGAAGGCGCGACCGCTGGAGAAGAGCCCCGAGTATGCCGCTGCCGTGGAGTGTGGCGGCACATCGCGCTGGCTACCGAATGGCCTCCAGATTCTCGAGCTGAATCGCTACGAGACCGATTATCTGTACCGGGAGATATTCGACGAGCAGGTCTACTGGCAAGCGGGCGGCGGGGAACTGCGACCGGGTGACGTGGTGCTCGACGTGGGCGCCAACATCGGCCTCTTCTCGCTCAATCTGCTCGAAAGATGCCCCGGCGCACGGATCGTGGCGTTTGAGCCATCACCGCTCACCGCGGCCATTCTGCGCG
Source organism: Steroidobacteraceae bacterium (assembly GCA_035760205.1). GTDB lineage: Bacteria > Pseudomonadota > Gammaproteobacteria > Steroidobacterales > Steroidobacteraceae > CADEED01. Next base: position 4,763 of record DASTTJ010000440.1, read on the forward strand.
CCAATCTGCAGGGGCGTGGTGAAGCCACCATAGAACAGAAAGGTGTCGGCGCGGAAAGGGCGCAGGCCCGCTTCCGGCACTACGCGAAATCGACCGTGTTCTCGGGATATTCGACCGAGCCGGATGCCGATGCCCGCACTCTGCGCTCCATTGTCACTCACGCGTTGCACGAGAAAGGGTATGGCGACGTGAGCGACGCGGATCTGGCCGCGCTCATGTCGGGCCGGCTCAATGTGACCGAGTTCGATACGCCCGTCGTGTCGATCTCAGACGTGATCGACGAGCACGGGCTCGCGCACGTGGCGCTTCTCAAGATCGATGCCGAGAAGAGCGAGATGGCGATCCTGCGGGGGATCCGGGACGAGCACT
>DASTTJ010000441.1:0-25990 GCA_035760205.1 Steroidobacteraceae bacterium
CAGGAAAGCGCTGACGCACCGCATATCGTCATCGGTATGGCGCATCATCCGTTCCATCTTCTACTGGAGTTCGATCGAAGATCAGCGCAGAGCCGAATAGAACGGGCGTGCCACTTTTTTCACTGCGGGCACCTGCACGAGCCGGAATCGAGAGCTAGTGGAAGCGCCGGAGTCGGCTGCTTGACGCTTGCCGCAGGCGCGTCCTTCGAGACGAGGCAATCTCACAATCACTATTCCGTCATCACGATCGATCTGCTCAACGCCGTGCGAACCGTTAGCACCGTTCAGTACAATCCTCCAAATGGCACGTTCTCCTTTGTGTCTGCAGAGCGTTATCCGATTGAGGTTACGTCAGCGCACACATGCGGCGTGGCAGAACTCGCCCAGGCGCTCGAGACCTTCGTCGCGGCACTTGCGCCGCTAGCGCACTACCTGTCAGCGCTGCTCCTCGATCAGAAGACGGAACTTCCAATTCCCACGCAGAGCGGCCACACATTCGGGTCTTTTGCCGTGCTACAAGCTCAGCCGGACGGTGACCTCAAAAACAAATCTGCGGCGTTTATGGCATTCCGGAATGCTCTGCGCGTCCTGTACAAGCGCATCGCTCTGGCAGACTTACTCGCAAAGCATGGCACCGCCGTAATGGAGTACGGAGCTGCCCTATTGAAACTCAGAGACGGACAGCTAGACCTCAAGAAGCGGCTGGATGAATACGAGCGCGATGCGAAAATACTGGCGAGTGCCGAGCCGCAAGAATTTTCGTCGCACACAAACGCCCTACTTGCCGACCTAGCTGTCGCTAACGACTGGGCCCTCCTTCGGGAACAGTCACAGCGTCACATCGACTCGGCCGACGTTTCCACGGCGACCGAGGCGAAACGGATGCTCGCACTCAGCCTCGCTCATTCCGAGGAACAAGGAGACAAGAAGGCCGCGATCGATTTGTACCGGGCTTTGGCCGCTGATGGCACTGCAAAGATTAGCGACATCGGCAATCTGGCAACGCTGCTACTTGAGTCCGGACGGATAGATGAAGCCAAGGCCATCGTACTCGATGGTATTCGGCAGTTTCCGGCGAACCACAGGGATCACCTGCTCCAGGTCGGGCGAAGAATCGTCGAGGCCGATGGAGACAGAGAATTTCGCAAGCAAATGGAGACCGCCGAAAGAGAGAGAGGCAACCGTGGCTGAAGAGCAAACATCATTCAAGGCCGGGATCGATTTCGAGAGCGTGCTGCGCATAATCTCGAAGCAAATCTACGAGACGCCGCTCGCGTTCATCCGCGAGAACGTACAGAACGCCGTGGATGCGATCAGGATTCAGGCCCATCGAGAAGGCGTTGGGGCAGATGACCAGCGATATAGAATCGACGTTACCGTCGAAGATAAAAAGATCGTTGCGCGCGACAACGGCGTGGGAATGACGGCGAGCGACTTGCAAAACTTCTTCTGGACGATCGGGGCAAGCGGTAAGCGTACGCAGGAGGCTCAGGCTGCTGGATGCGTCGGCACGTTCGGAATCGGTGGATTTGCGAATTTCGGCGTCTGCGATTCCCTGGAGGTGATTTCGCAAACCGGCGATGCGGCCCACGGGACTCTGACCCGGTTATCGGAAGCGGACATTCGCGCGGCGGGGACTGCTATTCCGTCGGTGACTATGGAGACTTCAGATACCGCAGCGCCACGAGGAACTATTGTAGTTGGGCATCTGCGAGCGGCGGCAAACGTCGAAAAGGTGCGGCGATATCTGCAAGATTTCGTACGGTTCGTGCCGACTGCAATTTACTTCAACGGACAAAGGGTTTCGCAAGCCCCCTTTTCGGATATCGAGAACCGGGAGAACTTGACCGAAATCGGGAGCAGCGTGCAGGAATGGCGCGAGGGCGATCTTGTCATTACTGGCCGTCTCTTCGAGGATCGCGGGCACGCGCTCGTCGCGGCGATCGATGCACTCAGCATCGGGGGCGAGGCCGTCAACTTGGTTGGATTCATTAGATTTGAGAATGGTGCGATTGACGTATTCAAACGCGGCTTCAAGCTTTGCGCCACGCAGATCGGCAGCACGATCGGCGTTTCAGGCCGATTGGACTGCGACCGCTTCGTTCCAACGGCTGGCCGCGACTCTCTCGACTCCGCAACAACCAGCCTCCTGGGACGCATCGCCGGCGCGCTTGAAAAGGTCGCGATAGAAGCAGTACTCCAGACACCCGAGCGCATCGCACAACACACGAGAATCTTCCGCTATGTCATTGCGCACGGGCTGATCGAAAAACTCGACAAGCTTAAGGTTCAACTTGCGGATGGTTCAGAAAGCACTCTTGGCGACATCCGCCGGAAGGCGACGCAGAGCACGGTCGGAGTTTTCTACGGCGTCGCTCAAAAACAGGCTTTGAACCAGATCATGCACGCCCGTGGCCACTTGGTCGTACTCTTGTCCTCCGATCGCCACCGGCAGGATGCTGAGCGGCGCTATCTCGAGCAGTATTGCTCCGCCAAGGCGTTCGACGGAATGATCGATTGCACTGAGCGCTACAAGGAACTGAGCCGTTTTGAGAAGGTCTTTTTGAGCGAGCTGGAATTGAACATCTCAAAGTCCTACGAAGTTAAGAACTTCCGACTTCTCCCCGGCAAGCTCACCGAAGACATTCCTGTATTCGTCAAAGAACACGGCGGAAGTCAGCCTCTCGATATTTTTGTCGATGTGCGGCATCCGGAAATCTCAAAGCTACAAGACCTTGGATACACATCCATTCTCTACTCGCTCGTCGCAACTTTTTGTCGCGAGTACCTGGGGCCATCCCTCAAGCAATACAGTCCGCGATTCTTTGGCGACGGCGCCCTGAATCTTGAACTTCTGGCGAAGCGACGCTCGGAACTTTGGATTTTGCTGAAAGACGATATTGGCGTTGTGAGGAAAGGTGGTCGGCGCCAAGTCGTTACGCGCTCGGACGTTCAGGTCGTCAATATCGGCGGCGGACAAAATCAGCCGGAGCCTCTGCCGGGAAAGCCGCTGCCGCGCATCCTTCACATCGTAGACGAGCAAGCGTCTACAGGACTCGGGGGCTTCTACATCAGACTTCTGGACAGCGCCTTCGATGCTTATGGTGATCTGCTGGTGGGATGCGACAGCCGCGGAGTTGTATGGGTGGGTAATAAGATCGAGTACGTGATATCGGATGCCGTTAGCGCTGCCTTTAAGTATGAGATTCGATTGGACGAAGTAGTGGGCGTGGAGATCAACGGCGTGCCGCGTGCAGAAGGCGCGATCGCGTTCGAGCGACCGCTGCAAGAGATGTACAACGGGCTGTACTTCCCGATACCGGAACCCCTTGAACCCTTCCTTGTGCCTCGCGGCGTAGAAGAAATCCGGCTCGAACTCTACTGCGACTGGTTCGATGTTCGAACAGCGAAACACTGGACGCCAAAGGAAGCGGTCGGCAGTTAACTAACCCGACTTCGCCTCAGCGATCGTGACGTAAGTGCCGTAGCGAGTCGGACGCGAGCGCCGCCCCAAAGTGATCGAGGTTATTGATACTGGCCTCGTTGTACGTGACGAGGCGACTCATGCGTTGACCGATCCTGACGAAAAATTTGTCGAAGTCGTCGAGCACTGGTGCACTGGCGTGCCGTAGGAACCACGGCAAGCGACTTCCCCAACGCCGATCGATATACGAAGTCTGTGCACTCATGGCTTGTGCGAGGTTGAATTTCTAAGCAATCGATTCCCACAAGTCTCCCGCAACTACCAGCTGCGGAAAATTGCAACTCGAGAGTGCGCAAAACACAGGCGACGTTTGGGGAAAATTGGCTCGCCGGAGAGGTTCAACTCCCAACCACCTGGCAAAACACCAGGTGGTCTCAAAATTCCCACAACCACCTGGTGTCGGAGAATTTTTTCTCAGCGCGGCCGCGCTAAGCTCTTGCCGCGTTTGGAAAAAATTGGCGCGCCCGGAGAGATTCGAACTCCCGACCCCCTGGTTCGTAGCCAGGTACTCTATCCAGCTGAGCTACGGGCGCGTGGCTCAAATCGAAGGGCGGCGATCCTACCACAACGCATTTGGCGCCCGCGAACAAAGATAAGTCCTACCTGAACAAAGGCTTACGAGGCAACGGCCCCCGCCCTCCCCGCGCCCGAAACCGCTCCCGGCCTTCTTTCAGACCCCTTCGCGCCGAAACAGGAAGTCGTGGTGCGAAAGCGCCTCGATCATGGTGTATCGGGCTCCCAGAAATTCGGTGACGGCGGCGAGTTGCTCGGTTTCGATCAGCAGGTAACGCGGCGCATGCCGAGACATGTCCAGCCCCTTTAGCACCTCGAGCTCGAAGCCTTCGACGTCGAGCGAAAAGAAATCCACCTGCGTGATCTTGAGTTCATCGAGCACGTTCGACAGCGCGCGGACTCGCGTGCGCACCAGCTCGGGCGCGGTGCCGCCGAACTCGCGCGCGCCAATCGCGGCATGCTGGCGCACGGAGCGGCCGTGCAACAGCTTTTCGTCCACGCTCACCGGCAGGCTCATGAGCCCACCGGCCAGAATCTCCAGCTCTTCGCCATCTTTCTCGAACGGGCCCAGCCCGCAGTTCACCACGTGCGCGTCGCGCGCGCTGCGGCACATGCGGTAGTACTTGGGCACAGGCTCGACTAACAAGCCGTTCCAGCCGTACTTGTTCTCGAGGAAGTAGCTGTTGGATTGCGCGATGCCGTCATTGGCGCCCGCTTCGATGAAAGTGCCGCCGCGAAAGTTCAGATACTTTTCGAGCTTGCGGTCCATGCCATACAGCGCGGTGTACGGCCGGCCGGCCCACACGTTCACGCGCATGGATAGGCGCCGCCATTGAAACAGCAGTTGCTCGAGCGATCCGCCGAGCAGACGCGTCAGCGCAAACTTGACGGACTTGCGAAATCCAGGAGCCTTGGCTCGGGTATCGACGCTTGCGTAAGTTTCCATGTGCGCTCCTTCAGACCGGTGTCCAGCGGGTGTCGGGCAGCGCGTCGGATGATGCCTGCGGCTTGGGCTTCAGCACCTGGCTATACACGCTCTCCATGCGATCGAGCGACCGGCTCCAGTCGAACTCCTGTTCGACGCGCCGGCGATTGTAAGTTCCCATGCTCGCCTGAAGATCGCGGCTGCCCAGAATCTCGGTGAGCGCATCGGCGAGGCGCTCGGCATCGCGCAGGGGCACCACGCGCCCGCCTTCGCGGTGCACGAGATACGGCGGCCCGCCGGCATCCGTGGTGACCACGGGCACGGCGGACGCCATGGCCTCTAACAACGTCATGCCAAAGGGCTCGCCATAGGAAGGCATGCAATACACCGAATGCGCCCGCATGATGCTGCCCACGTCTTCGCGCGCCGCGCGCCCGCGCCGGAAGATGCGATCGCGATACGGCGAGGCGGCAATGCGCGCATCCACCGTCGCGCTCTCGCGGCCATCGCCCCAGATTTCGAGCGTGGCGTCGGGTAAACGCGGCGCCACACGATCGAATGCGTCCAGCAACGTGAAGATACCTTTCCAGTATTCGAGGACCGCCAGGAACAGGATGGAGGGCTTGGGTGGCAACGCCTGTCGCGGCAGGTACTCGTGGCCGTGGATGCCATGACTGATGACGTGTACGCGCCTGACGCGCGCGACCGGCGAGCAGATGCGTTCAATCGCTGCGGGACAGGTAATCACCAGCGCGTCCGCCTGCGCCTGCTGAAGGGAAGCAAGCCGGTCGCGCACCCAATGTTTGAGGCGCGTGGCGAAGCTTCTCGGCTTGGGCGGCCCGAACGCGTCGGGCGCCCAGTGTCCGGAATACGGACCGAGTATCAATGGCACGCCGCTACCGGCGAGCGCGAGGCTCAAGCCCGTTTCCACCGGGGTGAACTGTTGCGCGAGATCGAAGCGGATGGTCTTGCTCAGCCTGTTGAAGAGGCGGCGCACGCCAAGAACGTACTTGAGGCGCGTGAGCGCACCCGGCCGGCGCGCTCCGGTGCCGGGAATCAGATGCAGATGCATTCGCGGCGGCACGGCCGCGCGCAGTTCCACGCGGGGCGTTGCGATGTGTAATGTGTGGCCGCGTTCGGCAAGCCCGCGCAAGTAGTTGTAGTCGATCCATCCCGCGCCGTTCGGCAGGTGGTCGGTCAGTGAGTCCGAGGGGTGGACTACGAAAATGTTCAACGGCTGCATCGGGGCTCCTTCAATCCTGGTCAGTCGACGTAACCGCGCACGCGGTGAAAATATTCGGCATCGCGATCGAGCGCCTTCACCGGCAATGCGGGCACGCCGGAGTACAAGGTGAAGTTGTCGGCGAAGGCGCGCGCCAGCGACGACCCCGCCGCCAGCACGCAGTAGTCGGGTAGTTCGGCACCCTTCAGCACCACGCAGGCAGTGCCTACGAAGCAATAACGCCCGATGCGCACCGGCGCCGACACCTGCCGGTTGAGTTTGAAATCGATGGCGTGCGTGAGTATCTGCGATCGCGCTCCGCCGACGGTCGCGAACTCGCCGATGTCGACACGGTTCGAACAATCGACGTAGTGGCGCGCGGTCAACGCGGCGTGGCGGCCCATGACGAACGCCGGATCGCGGCCAGACTCATCCAGAAAGTGTTTGCGCGTACCCACAGGCAGGCCGGAAATCCAGTTGAAATCTCCGACTGTGGCGCATTCGTCCATGACAATGCGCACGCCCTTGATGACACTGAAGTGTCCGATCCGCGCCGCCGGACCCAACTGCAACGAGGTGCAACCGACCAGCGAGCGTCCGATGCGCGCGTTCTCACCAAACGAGTAACCGCAGAACACGCGAAACAGCCAGCGCCGAGCTACCCACGGCAGCAGCAACGCGAACACAGAGACGATCAACGCGCGCCGCGGGCTGACATGGAGTTCGCGTGGCACGAAATTCACAGGCCGATGTCCACGATGCTGAGGTTGTCGCCGATGGATAGCCGCAGTGTGGCGCCCGAGAGCACGCGCACGTTCGACTCTCCTGATGGAACGAAGGTCAGGAGCCGCCGCGCGCGAAACTTTCCGGGCAATGTCAGCGCTACTTGCTGCGGGGCCACTTCGAGCACGCGCCCCGCCTTGGGATCGATGGCCGCTGCTTCGAGCCATAACACCAGCCGATAAGAGCCATCCCGCTTCGCAAACAACATGGCCTCGAGATTTTCGAGCTCACCATCGAGCGCGATGTCGATGGGCCGCGCCTTGCCCTGCCCCGCCTCATCATCGAGTTCGTGCATGAGCGCGCTCAACTGCCGCCAGGCGGGTTTCTCGCCGCCGCTGGCGTCGAGCAGGCCCATGGTCGCGCCTTCGTCGCTGCCGTGGTCCGCCAGTTGATAGACGAACGTGCGCACGATGCCCGCTTTCAGATGGAGCATCAGCATGCGCGCGATGTAACGCGCCTGGATTTCCGGCGTCACTGCGCGCGTCGAAGGTCCGTTGGTGGCGTAACCGGCCTCGGTGCATACGATGGGTTTGTCAGCCGAAATGCGCCGCACCTGGCACAAGGCGTACGGCAGCGCCCCATAACGCCAAGCGTCGCACGGCGGACTGCCGGGGCGTCCGTATCCCGCGGTCGCGGGATTGTACGAGCGGTAATACTTGTGCAGGTTGCCGAAGTCGACCTCATCCGCCCTCTCGCCTAACAACCGGTGCGGGTCGCCGCCCAGGTCGGCGATGGACGGGCCGATGATGGGATACTGCAAGGCCTCGCGATTGCCGCGCACGTATTGCGCGAACAACGGCATCCAGACGCGCAGGCTCTCGGCCCAGGGCATGCTCTTTTGCTGGTTGAGCTCATTGGGCAACTCATAGGCCTCGAACGCCGGACGCACGCGCTCGGGAAATCCCTGCACGAATTCGCGCGTCACCATCGGGCGGAAAATGAAGGTGACGCGAATGCCCGCCTCGCCCAGCTCGCGAAAGCGCTCGGCGCGGTCGCGTGCGAAAAAGCCGCCGTCCTGGTCCATGGCGCCGTCGCGGATGTGTGTGATGCGCGCCGCCAGCAGGCGCTGCTTCATGAGTTCGAAGCCGCTGTCGTAGAAACTGCGCGCGTGGCGCAAGTGCGTGTTCACGCCCACCGAATCCGTGAACTGATGTGCCCACCAGGTATCGATGGAGGCTCGCCCTTGCGCGGCCCCGGCGCACAGCGACGACACTACGAGCACCAGCACGGTCGCTTTCATGCGCGCAACCGCCCGCGCAGGTAGCGCCAGTCTTCACCGTTGAGGTACAGGCGCGGCAGCGGTAGTTTGAGGATGAGGCGTATGCCGACGATCAACGCAAGCCAGCGCACGGCGCCGGCCGACAGCAGCGCCACCGCCGCCCCCAGCCCGCCGTAGTGCGGTACCAGCGCGAGCAGCATTCCCAGCGAGACGATCAGGGTCCCCGCCTGAATGGCCGAGACGACGCCGGGCCGGTCGCGCGAGAGGTATAGCTGCACGCTGACCTGCGCCAGCACCCCGAGCGATGCTTCGATGACGAGCAGTCTGAAAATGTCGACCGCGACGGCGAACTCCGCGCCATAAGCGAAGCCCAGCAACCACTCGCCCGCCAACCACAACACGACGCAGGCCACGCTCAGGGAGGCCAACAGGAACCGGCAGGCGGTATCGTGTACGCGCGGCGCCGCGTCGGTCTGACCCGCCAGGTGCGACAGGAAAATGGACTGCAGCGCGGGCTGCACGAACTGCACCACGCGCGAAAAGCTGAACGCCACGGCGTAGAACCCGAGTTCACGCGCCGTCAGCAGAGGTATGAGCACCAGTCGGTCCGAATGCAGGATGAGCGCGGTCACCAGGCCCGCAGGTGCGGCCCGCAGCGAGTACGAGCGCAACTCGCGCAGTTCGGTGCGCACCGCCGCGTCGCGTATCCGCAGAATTCGCGGCCGTATTGCGCGCACGAATTTCGGCAGCACCGACAACACCGCCACCGCACCCGACAGGTACAGCGCCAGCGCGGCGTCACGCGCTGTCAGTGTGGCGATCACCGCGATCGCGATCAGGGCCAGCAAGTGATAGAGCTGCGGCAGCAAGTGCGTGAGGTTGCAGAACCAGTACTGGCCGGTGCCGGCGAACGCCTGTTTGACCACTATCTGCGTGGTGTTGACGAGAACTGCGGCCAGGCAGATTTGCGCGAACACGATGGTGGTCGTGGAATAGCCGCTCATGAACAGCGGCAGCAAGGCCGCGCCCGCGGCAATCATCAGCGCCGACCAGCCGAAGCCTAACAACAGCGCCGCGCCCGCCACGGCATCCACGGCGGCCGGATTCCTGCGCATGCGGAAAACCACCGCGCTGTTGAGGCCGGCGGTGGCGAGCATCGCGAGCAACGGCGGCCACAAGGTGATGGCAACGTAGACACCCCGGCCCTCGGCGCCGAGCAGCCGCGCGGTGATGATGCCCGTGGCCACGTTCATCACGACGATGAGCACCTGCGTACCCACCGAGCGAAACATCGCGAACAACGGTCGATCGCCGCGCGCCAGTTGCGCGCTCAGGCGGCGCAACCGCGACGCCTGAGGTTGCAGCACGCTGCTCACAGGCTTTCCATGGCGCGTTCGAAGCCGCGGATCGTGGCGCGTGACGAGAAATTCTCTTCGGCGCGCACCCGCGCGCGTGCCGCCACTTCACGAGACCACTGTGGGTTCTCGAGATATCGCCGCATGGCGGCGGCGAGCGCCTCATGATCGTTGAGCGGCGTGAGCTGGCCGGTTTCACCGTGACTGATGAATTCCGGCACGCCGCCGGCATTGCTGCCGATGACCGGCGTGCCGGCGAACATGGCCTCGGCGATCACGCGGCCGGAGGGCTCGGGCGCCGTCGAGCAATGCGCCACCACCTCGCAAGCCGCCATCAGTGTCATGGCATCGTCGACATGGCCCGCGAATGAAACGCGCCCGCTCACACCGAGCAGCGCTGCCAGTTCGTGCAACTCGCCCTCGAAATCCTTCTCCTCGAACAACGCACCGCCGGCAATCACGCCGCGCGCGTTCGGCACCAGCGCGAGTGCCCGGAGAAAGACATCCTGTCCTTTCCAGCGACAGATGCGTCCGAACATGCCGATGAGCGGCTGACCGTCGGGGCTGAAGCGCTGTCGATATTCGGTCACCCGCGTCGAGTCTCCGAGCTGCCGCGCGATCTGCGCGGGGTCTATCCCGGAGATCACCACGCTGACCCCTTCAGCGCGCCCGCCCGCGCGCAGCCACGCATTGCGGCTCTCCTGCGAGACCAGCGCCACGCCGTCGGCACTGAAGCGCGACAGCAGCATCAACATGCGGATCATCGCCGGGTGAAAGTGGTCCACCGACACGATGTCGTTCATGAACCAGAGGATCGGGCGGCGCATGAAAGGCTTTGCCAGAGAGGCAAGCACGAAGGCCTTTTGCGAAAAGCACACCACCACGTCGAAGCCGCGCGCCTTGCGCGCCAGGAATCGGATCATCGACAGCGATCCCGGAATGGCGCGCAGCAGGCTCATGAATCCGCCCTCGCGACGCACCTGGCGCGTACCGGCAGACAGCGGCCGCACGGAACAGCGAATGCCTGCGGCATCCAGCAACCCTTCGAGTGAGCCATTCTGCAACAGCAACACCTCCGCTGATTCGCGCATCGTGCCGGCGATGGCCATCATCTTGAACTCGGCGCCGCCCGGGTCGCCGACATGCGTAATAAAGAGGATGGATCCACCACGCGTCGCGCTCATGCATTCTCCTGCGCGGCAACGCGCGCGGCCAAACCGAAACCGAGGAAAGCCCAGGCGCAGAAACCCAGTTCGCCGACGTGCACGGTGCCGATGGGAAACTGCACGAATAGCGCCACCACGATGGCGCGGTCGTAATAGATGTGGCCGCCGGCCGCCGGCGCGGCGCGGAACAGCCCCGCCACCAGTGCCGCGATGGCCAGGATGAAAGTGGTGCCCACGAACACACCCATAGCGCGATACACCTCGATGAGGGCGCCGTCGATCTCCGCGCCCGCGCGATTATCGAGGCGGCGCGAAGCGCCATTGATGGCGAGGCCATCCCCGACGATGAGATTGTCGTGGCTCAGAAACTCGCTGTACTGATTGAGCCGCTTGCGCAGGGATTCATCGCCTTCAAGCTCGGTGAGCGTGGAAGCGCGCTGAAACACGGTGTCGCGGATCTGCGGAGAAAGCGCGGTCGAGGCCAGCACGAGTCCCGCGAGAAACAACGCGAGAATGTTCGTGCGGCGCACGCCCGCGCTGGGCGCCACGGCCACCAGCACGATGGCGAGCGAGGTCGCGGCCCACAGCGAGCGGTACTGGCACAGTGCCAGTCCCACCAGCATCGGCGCCACGCACGCGAGGCACACCGGCAGGCGTCGCTTGAGTGCGAGCACGATGCCGGCGGACAGGATGGCGCCGAACGCGCCGGGAGAATTCATGGTGCTGAACACGCGCAGCTGGAATGGCTCCGGGCGCCCGATGGAATCGAAGCCAAGCTCGGCAACGCCGCGCATCCAGGTCGCGTCCCACGATGCCGGGCTTGCGAACTGCGCCATTCCGTACAGTGACATCACGACCGCGGCACCAATCAGGCAAGGCTCGAAGATGCGCCGCAATTCCGGAATGCTTTCGCGATGCGCCAGTAGATAGACGGCGAACAGCGGGCCCACGCTCCATTTGAGCACATCGACCAGCGAGGAGCGGAATCGCCCGTCGAGCATCGCCAGCCCTGTGCCGTAGACGATGCAGGTCAGCAACACGAGGAACGCGCCCACCTTGCGCGGATTCGGCCGTGACCAGTACTCGAAGAAGCTGATGACCGTGTACAGGCAGCACAGGTACGGCGTGAGCAGCACCGGGTTCGACGCATCGAAGCCCGCCTGGTCATCGACCAGCCGACGCACCAGCGATACACAGCAGAACGCCAGCAGACAGTGGGCCGCGTACCAGGGAGAGCGGCGCGAGAACAGATATCCGGCGAGCAGGAAGTTTGCCGCCGGGTACAACAGACGCCCTACCGGCGCCAGATTCGCGGCGTACAGGCAGACGGGCAGCAGCAGCACGGTGAACACCGCGGCCACGCCTTCGGCGAGAAGCGGCGATGCGGCGTGTGAACGCGTCGATGCGGGATTCGCGAGTGTCTGTTCCATCGATTGTTTCGAAAGCTGCAAGCGCCGTTCCATTTCGTTTGCCTTTTTACCGCATGTACCGCACACGTGCATTGCAAGAATGGCGCGCGACGCCTAGCTATTTGAGTGCGTGTCGCCACTTTCATGCCAGCGATCGGTGCGTCGTCGGATTCGTCCGACGTCGCGTGAAAGCGTCAGTGTGCTCGCGAAGCCTGAAAAAACCGCGTGGGAGCACGATGAGATTTCATGCATCGCGGGAGTTGTGGCACCTCCGAACCCCGAGTCGCGATGCGGCGACAGTCAGGAATACGCACGGTCTAACTACTTTCATGTCGTTCGCGCACTTGACGAGTGCGTTCGGTGCGTGCACCTTGCCGATACATTTGACGAATGGGCCGGGCGACGCGCGTGTTGCGATGCGGGTGCATCACGGCGACTGATCTCGTTGGAACGCGTCTTGCATCGTCAACACGGGACGCTTGCTGTCGCCGACCCACGCTATGGAGTGCATATGAAGTACCTGGCCATCTGTTTCCTGTCCTTGACGAGCCTGTTCAATACCGCGGGCGCGGCCACGGTCGACACCGTTTTCAGCGCGGGCGCTCCGCTGGGTGATCGCGCGCTGGCGCTGGTGGTCGCCGCGGCGCTCATTGCCCTGCAACTGCGTCGCCGGCAGAAGTCGCTGCGCATGCCCAGGCAGCTCAACTGATGGGATCGATCTAATGGAAGCGCGCGTCGAATCGCTGCATTCACGCGAGGTCACGGCGCTCTCGACAGTCGACTCGCCGGCCGTGTTCGCGGTTAAGAGCCTGTTGCTGCCCATCATTCCCGTGGTCACGTTGTGGATCTGCATGTCGGCGGCCGACGCGCCGCTGCGCGGCGGGTATTTCCTCATTGCCGTGCTCACATTCCTGGGCGCACCCGATGTGCTCGGCGTCGCGCGCATCAGCGCCAGCGACGAAAGGCGGCCTCAGGGTGCGGTGCTCCTGGAGATCACAGCGCGCTGGCTGACGCTGGTTGCACTCATCGCGGCGGTCGTCTATCTAGCGGGGCTGGCGCATACGCTCGACTTCGGTCTGCTCATGACCTGGTTTGCAGTCACACCTTCGGTCTTGTTCGTGGGCCAGTGGGGCGCCCGTCAGTGGCTCACACGTTCCTTGCGCCGCCGCCGTCCGCATCGTGCCGTCATTGTCGGTACCACGGAGCTCGGCGGACGCCTGGAAGCCGCGCTGCGCTCCGACACGCTGCTGCGCACCGAGGTCGTCGGCTATTTCGAAGACAATGCGAGCCCACGGTTGCCCGCCGGCATCAGCGCGCCGCTGCTCGGCCCCACCTCCACGCTCGCCGACTACGTGACGCACAACCAGATCGACCAGGTGTTCATCACGCTGCCGATGAGCCGCGACGCGCGCATCGTCGCCATGCTCGAGGCGCTGCACGATTCCACCGCCTCCATCTATTTCGTGCCGGACATCTTCGCGTTCAATCTCATTCAAGCGCGTTTCGACATTCTCGGTGGCGTACCGGTGGTGGCGGTGCGTGAGACTCCTTTCTATGGCGCGGCGTGGCTGGTCAAGCGCATGAGCGATGTGGCCATCGCTTTCGCGGCGTTGCTATTGCTGGCGCCGCTGCTGCTCGTGGTGGGTGTCGCCATCCGGCTCGACTCGCCCGGCCCCGTCTTCTTTCGCCAGAAGCGCTACGGACTCGACGGACGCGAAATCCTGGTGCTCAAGTTCCGCTCGATGAGCGTCACGGAAGATGGCAAGGCGGCGTTCAGCGCCGCGGCACGTGGCGACGCCCGCATCACGCGCGTGGGCGCCTTCATCCGCCGCACCTCCATCGACGAATTGCCGCAGTTGTTCAACGTGCTCGAAGGCAGCATGAGCATCGTCGGTCCGCGGCCACACGCCGTGGCCATGAACGAGCACTACCGGCGCGAGATCCCAGGCTACATGGTGCGGCACAAGATCAAACCGGGCATCACCGGCTGGGCGCAGGTCAACGGTTACCGCGGTGGCGATGACCTCGAGTCCATGCGCAAGCGCATCGAACTCGACCTCGCCTATCTGCGCCACTGGTCGCTGTGGCTCGACCTGCGAATCCTGTTCAAGACCATTTCGGTCGTGTTGACCGATCGCCACGCGTTTTGATTGCGCGGCACAGGGAACCCATGAACGACAAGAGAATTGCACTGATCTACGACAAGCTCGACGTCTACGCCGGTGGCGAGCGCGTGCTCGAACAGATGATCGCGCTCTACCCCGATTCGGACGTCTGCGTTTCCGTGGACATCATGAAGCCCTCGGAGCGTGGATTTCTGCGGGGCAAAGTGCCCATCACCACGTTTGCGCAGAAGCTGCCCTTCGTGAGGTATCACCACCGGCACTTCCTGCTGCTGCTCATGTTCGCCATGGAGCAGCTCGACCTGTCGGACTACGAACTGGTCCTGTCCGGAAGCGCATCCATCGCCAAAGGTGTGATCACCGGCCCCGACCAGCTTCATATTTCTTACGTGCATTCGCCCATGCGATACGCCTGGGACATGCAGCACCAGTACCTTGGCGAAGCGAAGCTCGACAAGGGAATGCGCAGCATGATGGCGCGTTACATGCTCCACCGGGCGCGCGGCTGGGATCTGCGCACTGCCAACGGTGTCGATCACTACATCGCCAACTCGCAGTTCATCGCGCGCCGCATCTGGAAGGTGTACCGGCGCGAGGCCACGGTCATCTATCCACCGGTGGACGTCGACAACTTTGCGCTGCGGACCAACAAGGAGCCGTTTTACCTCACCGCCTCGCGCATGGTGCCCTACAAGAAAATCGCGGCGATCGTCGAGGCGTTCCAGGCCCTGCCCGATCGCAGGCTCGTGGTGGTAGGCGATGGCCCGGAGATGAAGCGCATCAAGTCGCTCGCCGGGCGCAATGTGGAAATTCTGGGATACCAGCCCTCGAGCGTCCTGCGCGATCTCATGCAACGAGCGCGTTGCTTCATCTTTGCCGCCGAGGAAGACTTCGGCATCACACCGGTGGAGGCGCAGGCCTGCGGCACTCCGGTGCTGGCCTTCGGGCGCGGCGGCACGCTGGAAACCATTCGCGGGTTCGACCACGCCAAGCCCACCGGCGCGTTCTTCGACCGCCAGGACGCCGCGACCATTGCCGCAGCTGTGTTGAATTTCGAGCGCAACGAAGATCGCATCTCGCCAATCGATTGCTGGCAGAACGCGCAGGGTTTCTCCGCGCAGATCTTCCGCGAAACCTATGGCAACTTCGTCAACCGCTGCTGGGATGTGTTCCGTGCCATTCCCGCCATGCCCACCGGACTCGACCGGCAGCTCGCGTTGCAGGAAGCTGCGCAGGGCTTTCCGGGGGTGGCTGCATGAAGGCACTGCTCCTGGCGTGCTCTCTGGGAGTGCTGCTGCTGGCGGCCTGCGCCAGCCCTTCCCACCGGCTGCCCGCGCTGCCCAACGACCCGAATGGCGCCGCCTATCTAGTGGGGGCCGGTGACACGCTGCGCATCACGGTGTTCGGCGAAGCGGACCTGTCGGGCACGTTCAAGATCTCCGACAACGGAGCGCTGGTCATGCCATTGGTGGGCCAGGTCCCGGCGCAGGGTCTGTCGGTGCCGGAACTGCAGAAGCGCCTGGTAAACCTGCTCAATGTGAAGGCCGTGAAGTCGCCGGACGTCACCATCCAGGTCGAAGAATACCGGCCGTTCTTCATCCTCGGCGAAGTCAAGAATCCGGGCTCTTATCCCTATGTTCCGGAGATGACGGTGTTGACGGCGGTGGCCATCGCCGGGGGCTTCACGTTCCGCGCTTCCGAAGACGAGGTCTCGGTGACCCGTAAACGCAATGGCGCGGCCAGCGAATCGCGGGCAACGCGTGCCTCGCGCATCCTGCCGGGTGACGTCGTCTACGTGTTCGAGAGGCATTTCTGAACCTGGCGCGCCTCCATTGCTGTCTCGCCGGCGCGGCATTGGTGCTCGCTGTCGCCGCCGCGCACGCTCAGTCTCTGGCGCCGCGCGCGCTGTTCACCGATGATCGCGGCGCCGAGTTGTTCGACACCGAAGGCGCCGAAGGCGGCATACGCGCCGGGGCTTTCGACGTACGTGCCGCCGCGGGCGTGTCGTACGGCATGGACTCCAATGTCTACGCGCTGCCCGAGGCCACTGCCGAGCAAAGCGTGGCGACCGGCGAGGCATTGGTGCGCGCCGTCAACAAATCCTCGACCCGCGACATCCTCGGACTGGCGTTCGTGCGCGCGCGCCGCTTTGAAGACGCACGCGACCAGGACTCGACCGAGTTCGGCGCACTCGCGCGCTACGACGGCTGGATAGGCTCGCAGAACCGCCTCACCGCCGGCTTCAGTGCGGAGCACGGCATCGAATCGCGCAACGACATCGAGACGCCAACGACCGTGGCGTTGAGCCCGTACGACGACCTTCGCGCGGGATTTACCCACGCGCACTTGTTCAACCGTTTCGCGCTCGAGACCCGCCTCGACGCCCGCCGCCTGCAGTACGACGCCACGAGCCAGCAATACCGCGACCGCTCGCAGTATCGCGCGGAGTTGCGGGGCGCCTATCAACTGCGCGCCGATATGTCATGGGTGATCACCGGCTATTTCAACCGCGACGAGTTCGACGATCCATCGCCTCTGGCACTCTCGGCCGGTACCGCCGGGGGTCTGCTGGGACTGCATTTCGACGTGAGCGAACTACTCGAACTCGAGGTCGGCGCGGGTTACTTCGAGCGCAGCTATGACGATCTGGACGAGCCGCTCGACGGCGTCTCGCTGCGCGGCACTGCGCTGTGGCACCCCACGCGCCTCACCACCGTGCGCGCCCAGGTCCTGCGCACCGACGCGCCCACACACGTCGACGGCGCGTTCGGCAAGGTGCGCAACGACGCGCGCCTGCGCGTCACGCATGAATACAGCCGTAATCTGGTACTGCATGCCGGCGCGCGGTTCATCGCCGACGACTTCGAGACCATCGATCGCGTCGACTCCTCCTGGCTCGCGGAGCTGGGTGCCTCCTGGGCTTTCGGACGGCATTCGGTCCTGCGCTTTGCGTACGACTACGGCACCCGCGATCACGACGACGCAATGCGCAGCTTCGACCGGCACGTCGCCAGCCTCGCCTACATCATGAGGCTCTAATACCATGGAAGAATCTTCACCCTTGAGTCTCCAGAGCCTGTGGCGCGCGATCCGCCAGCGCTGGTTCACGCTGCTGCTCACCGCGGCGCTGCTTTTCTCGGCCATCGCCGCGTACGTATTCACGCTCAAGCCCGCGTACACCGCCGAGGCCGTGGTGCTGCTCGCCCCCGTCACCGAAGAGCTCGGCGACGCGCCGACCACCGCGCGTCTGCTCGCGACCACGGATCCCTTCTTCATTCGTAGTGAAACCGCCATCATCGGCAGCGATGAGCTGGGCCGCGCGGTCATCGAAAAACTCGAGCTCGCTTTGCAGCCGGAATTCCTGCCTGCACCGGGCCTGCTCCAGCAGCTCGGGATCCGGCGAGTGCCGGCCAACGGCAACCACCCGTATCTGTCGGCGGAAGAGCTGACGCTCGACCAGGTGGTACGTGGCTATCAGGACCGCCTCTCGGTATTCAACGACGGCCGCAGCAAGACCGTCGAAATCGGCTTCACCGCCGGCAATCCGCGTGTCGCCGCCGCCGTCGCCAACGCGCATGCCGAAGCCTATCTTCACGAACAAGCCAACCGGCGCGGAGACTCGCGCCAGAAATCGCTCGACTGGCTCAAGCAGGAAGTGGACGCACGCGCGCGCGACGCACGGGATGCGGACGCGCGCGTGCAGGAGTTTCAGCTCGCGCACGGCATCGTGACCTCGCAGGACTCCACCATGGTGGAGCAGCGGCTCTCGCAGCTGTCGACCCAGCTCGTCGACGCGCGGCGCCAGCTATCTACCCAGGCGTCGCTGCTGGCCGAGATTCGCGCCGTACGTGCCGGCGCCGATCCGACCAACACCGCGGCGTTGCTCGCGAACGAGCCGTTGAACGACCTGTTGCGCAACCGCGTGCAGGCCGAAGCCGCCGTAAGCTCGATGGAAACGCGACTGACCGACAATCACCCCACGCTCGTCAAACAGCGCGAAGTGCTTGTCAGCATCAACCAGACGCTCGAAAAACAACTCGCCCGTGTCGAACGCGAAGCCTCGGCCAGCGTGAATTCCTGGCAGCGGCAGGTAAACGATCTCGCGGCCGCGGTCGGCAACGAGACCGGCAACAAGGAGTCGCAGGACAAGGTGTCCTCCGCCCTGCCGGCGCTCACCGCCGAGGCGCAGGTCAAGCGCACGGTGTTCGAGACCGTCCTCAATCGATACCAGACGCAGCTCGCCGAGCGCGGCTATTCCCAACCCACGGCGGTCATCGTGTCGCGCGCGGTTCCGCCCGCCAAGCCGTCGTTTCCCAGGCCCAAGTTGTTCCTCGCCATGGCGCTGGTGGTATCGCTGCTCGGCGGCGCGTTCATGGCGGTTCTCGTGCAGCTCCTGCGGCCGGGTTCACCCAGCCTCAATTCCCTGGCGGATTCGGTGGGATTGCGCGCGCTGGTTGCGATCCCGCGTTTTCGCAACGAAGCGCGCGAGCCGGGCCAGGTGAAGATTCGCGATCCGCGCCTGTACATCGAAAGTATCCGCTCGCTTCGCCACGCCATCTTCGAACTGCAATCGGCGCGCGAAACCAAGGTATGCCTGTTCACCTCGGTGTTGCCCAGCCAGGGCAAGACCCTGGTGGCGATGTCGGTGGCGCGTTCGATGGCGCGCTCGGGCGTACGCACGTTATTCCTGGAAATGGACCTGCGCTGCCCCGCCGCGGGCAAGCTCGCGCGCATCGGTGATTGCACGCGCGGCGTGGCCGCGGTGCTCGAGATGCGCGCATCGATCAACGATGTCCTGCAGGTCGACGAAAACACCGGGCTCGACATGTTGCTCGCGGAAAAGAATGCCTCGCAGGCACTGGACAAGCTGACCGTGCATGCCTTCTCAGGCTTGATGGCGCGGCTGCGGCAACGCTATGACGCGATCATCGTCGACAGTCCGCCTGCCGGGCTGCTGTCGGACGCGCTCACGCTCGCCTGCGTCGCCGATCAGACCGTCATCGTGGCCCGCAATGGCGAAACGTCGATCTCGGAACTCGCCACCACCACGCGGCTGCTGCGGGAACGCGGCGCGACGCTGGCCGGGCTGGTGCTGACTCATGTCGAGCCCCGTGACATGGCATTTACCGGAAAAAACATGTCGCGCTACATGCTCGGAATGCCGCCGCGCCTGACCGCGGTTCCACAAATTCAACGCGTGGGCTGACCCGTCACCAGGTAGACCGCGAACGTGCCGAGCCAGTGGCCGCCCTCGTAGTGTTCGCCCGTCACCTGGGACAATGCTGAATCGGCGTGGCGCTTCGCCGCGGCTGCCAGCGCCACAATGCGCCTGTCCTTCGCCGCGAGTCCGCGCGAAATTCCTTCGAGCATCCACGCACGACTCAAGTTCAGGCCGTCGAGGTGCGCAAGTTTGGGATCACTTCGATTCGTGACGACGGCAGGCGTCAACCACTCGGTGCGAAGGTCCTTCGGGATCCCCGGGAGAAACGTGCTGAGCCAGCGTGAGAATGCCGCGGGATCCAGCACTCGACGCATGAAGTCGGCCTCTGCAAGGCAGGGGGACACAAAATCCTGGCCCGAAGGTTCGTAGCGCAGCGGGCAGTCAGTGTCGGCGGAATAGTATCTTCGCGCTGCCTCGGTCAGCAGCCCGCGCATCTCCGCATCCCCGGCAGCGCCCGCCCAGTCCCAGATCAGCCCGAATGCAAATGCGGTCTGGTCGTGTTCACCCACTCGGATGGGGTAATACAGGTCCGGCAGCCAGCGCTTGATGCGCGCGGCGGCCTCTGCCTCGAGCGGCGCGAGATTCAGTGCCCACGCCTGCGCCTGCGGGTCCTTCCAGGAACGCAACTCAGCCGCCAGCTGCAGCAGCCACGCGAGGCCATAGGGCCGCTCGAACGAAGCACGTCCTGCCCGCTGCAGGTATGCCACTTCCCCCGCGATGTTTTCCTTCGTGAGGCTGCGCGCCAGCGCCGCTCGAGCCCGCGGCGCAAACGCCGCATCGGGAAAGCGCTCGGTGAGGCGCACGAGCAACCAGTGTCCGTGCACGGCGGAGTGCCAGTCGTAGCAACCGTGGAATGCCGGAAAGAGTTCGCGTGGCGGGCGGACATCCGCATCGCTCGCGAGTGTGTGCGCGATCTTGTTGGGGTATTCCTGGTGCACGCATTTGAGCGCGAGCTCCGCGAACCGCGCCGCCGCCCCGGAGTCGATGGCGGCCGCGGGCTCCACGGCACGTGCCTGCACGGTTGCGCAAAAGACGGCTGCTGCCAAGCTGGCGAGGCACCAATGTTTCATGTCGGGATCGGACTCTTGACTCTGGAGTAAGGTCAACACTTTAGAATGCGGCGCATGGAGAAGTACATGAAATCAATGGGCATAGGCGCGATCGCGCGCCAGGCAGGGGTGAGTATCGACACCGTGCGTTATTACGAGAAGAACGGACTCTTGAACCCCGCCGCGCGCCTGGCATCTGGCTACCGCCGATACGAACCACTTCAGCTGTCACGCCTTCGCTTCATCAAACGCGCGCAACTACTCGGATTCACGCTGAAAGACGTGCGCGAACTGCTCGGCATCTCGGCGCAACGCGATGTCGCGCGCGTCAAGCGCGCCGCCCAGCGCAAGCTTGCCGAAGTAGACGAGCGCATCGTCGCTCTGCAGCGCGTTCAGCGGGGGTTGACCGACCTGATAGCGCAATGCCCGGGCCACGGTCGTGCCGCCGACTGCCCCATTCTCAAAGCGTTGGACCAAGGCAGCATTCAATGAACGGCGAACACGTACATCACGCCCACGGGAACCTCATCGATCCGGTGTGCGGCATGACGGTGACCCGCCAGTCCGAGCACCGCGCACATCACGGCGACCACGACCACTTCTTCTGCTCGGCCGGCTGCCGCACGAAATTCCTGGCGGATCCCGCGAAATACCTGGACAAACGCGGTATTCGGCGTGACCCCGGACAGTCGAACACTGCTCTTTCTATTTCGCCCGCCGCGGAGACTATCTACACCTGTCCGATGCATCCGCAGATCCGCCAGGCGGGCCCGGGCTCCTGTCCCATCTGTGGAATGGCGCTGGAGCCGCTCGTTCCCGCCACAGTGGCCGACGACACAGAGGTACGAAAGGTTCGCCGCAAGTTCTGGCTGGCGGCTCTGTTCACGGCGCCGGTCGTGGCGCTCGCAATGCTGCCGCATCTGTTCGACCTGCACCTGGGCGAAGGCGCAAGCCGTGCGCTGCGGTACACCGAGCTGCTGATGACGGCGCCCGTTGTCCTGTGGGCCGGCCTGGATTACTACCGCCGCGGCTGGAACGGCGTGACCAGCCGCTCTCCCAATATGTACACGCTCATCGGGCTCGGTGTCCTGGTCGCCTACGTGTTCAGCCTGTTCGCCACGTTCATGCCGGAGGCATTCCCGCGCGCGATGCGCGACACGCATGGCATGGTGGGCGTCTACTTCGAGGTCGCAGCGGCCATCGTCACGCTGGTGTTGTTAGGCGAGTGGCTGGAACTCGTGGCTCGCGGGCGGACCAGTCTCGCGATCCGCCAACTGCTGGATCTCGCGCCAAAGTCAGCTCGCCGAATACGCGCCGACGGCACCGAGGAGGACGTGCCACTCGGCAATCTCGTCGTGGGTGACACCGTGCGGGTCCGGCCTGGCGAGAAGGTGCCGGTGGATGGCCGCGTTCTCGAAGGTCGCTCGTCTTTCGATGAATCCATGCTCACCGGCGAACCACTGCCGGTTGACAAGGGTCCGGGCGACCATGTCGTGGGCGCCACCCTGAACCAGACTGGTTCAGTACTCATCTCCGCCGAGCGCGTTGGCGCCGACAGCCTGCTCGAGCAGATCGTCGGGCTGGTTGCGAAGGCACAGCGCAGCCGCGCGCCGCTCCAGCGCATAGCCGATCGCGTCGCCGCGTGGTTTGTCCCGGCCGTCATCCTGATCGCGGTCATCACGTTCGCGGCCTGGTGGTGGATTGGCAGCGAACCACGCTTTGCACATGCGCTCGTCAATGCAGTCGCCGTACTCATCATCGCTTGCCCTTGTGCGCTCGGGCTCGCCACGCCCATTTCCATCATGGTGGCCAGCGGCCGTGGCGCGCAGCTCGGCGTGTTGTTCCGCGACGCCACCGCCATCGAATCCCTGCGCGACATCGACACGCTGGTGATCGACAAGACCGGCACGCTCACCATTGGGCGTCCGGAGATTCGCCGGGTACTCATCGTCGAGCCCCGCCGGGAATCTGAAGTGCTGCAGCTCGCGGCCGGACTCGAAAAACACAGCGAACACCCCCTGGCGCGCGCGATCGTCGCCGGCGCGGCGGCGCGAACTCTCGTGCCCAACGACATCACGGACTTCGAGTCGATCACCGGAAAAGGCGTCAGCGGCAAGGCCGCGGGCCGAATCATCGCGCTGGGCAATGCGGCTCTGATGCGCGATACGGGCGCCGACATCCTGGCGCTGGCGACGGAGGCGGACGCAGAACGGAGCGCGGGTCACACGGTGATGTATCTGTCGGTGGACGGCGTTCTGGCAGGCGCTATTGTTGTTGGCGATGCCATCAAGCCGAGCACTCCCGGCGCACTCGCCGCGCTTCGCGCTGACGGTTTGCGCATCGTGATGCTCACCGGGGATGCATCGGCCACGGCGCAGGCGGTTGCGCGCAAGCTGGGAATCGAAGAAGTTTTTGCCGAAGTCCAGCCCGCCGACAAGGCCCGCATCGTCGAGCAGCTCCGCCGGGAGGGCCGGCGCGTTGGCATGGCCGGTGATGGCATCAATGACGCTCCCGCGCTTGCAGGGGCCGATGTCGGGATCGCGATGGGCACGGGCACCGATATCGCAATGGAGAGCGCGCAAGTGACACTGGTTCGTGGCGACCTGACCGGAATAGTGGACGGAAGGCATCTGAGCCGCGCGACCGTCCGTAACATTCACCAGAACCTCGTGTTTGCGTTCGGTTATAACGCGCTCGGCATCCCCATCGCCGCAGGCGTTCTTTATCCGGCCACGGGACTGCTGCTCTCGCCGATGCTGGCTGCGCTGGCCATGAGTCTGTCATCCGTGTCCGTCATTACCAACGCGTTGCGGCTGCGCACGCGCAAGTTATAGGCTTCCGAAGTGTTCACTCGCCGCAAGTTCGTATTGGGCGCCACCGGTGGCGCGTTATTGTTTGCCCAAGGCCATGGCCGCGCGCTGGCCGCCGGGTCCGCGCCGACGGAACTCCAGGGCCCCGATTTCCACCTGACCATCGACGAACTGCCGGTCAACTACACCGGTTCGGCCCGCCGCGCCGTGGCTGTAAACGGTCAGGTGCCGGCGCCGCTTCTTCGCATGCGCCAGGGCGACACGGTCACCATCCGCGTCACCAACAACCTGCACGAGTCCACCTCCATTCACTGGCACGGCTTGATCTTGCCAGCGGACATGGACGGTGTGCCCGGGCTGTCATTTGACGGCATCGCACCCGGAAAGACATTCACGTATCGCTTCAAGGTGAATCAGTCCGGCACGTACTGGTATCACTCGCATTCTCGTTTCCAGGAGCAGGTGGGGATGTACGGGCCAATCGTCGTGGAGCGCCGCGGCGGTGAACGGCATGGCGCCGATCGCGAACACACGCTGCTGTTGTCCGACTGGACGGACCACGATCCCGAGCACATCTACGCCACGCTCAAGCGTCAGAGCGACTATTACAACTTCGGCAAACGCACATTCAGCGATTTCATCGCGGATGTGCGCAAGGAGGGCTTCTCCGCCGCCGCCGCGGACAGGCGCATGTGGGGCGCGATGCGCATGAACCCCACCGATCTCGCGGATGTCACCGGTTATGCGTACACCTATCTATTGAACGGCGCTGCGCCAGCGCGGAACTGGACCGGCCTGTTCACGCCAGGCGAGCGCGTGCGACTGCGATTCGTCAACGGTTCGTCGATGAGCTTCTTCGATGTGCGCATTCCCGGGCTCAAACTCACCGTGGTGGCCACCGATGGCCAGGACGTGGAACCGGTGACGGTGGACGAACTGCGCATCGGCACCGCCGAGGTTTACGACGTCATCGTCACGCCCGCCGATGCGGCGTACACCGTCTTCGCGCAATCGATGGATCGCTCCGGCTACGCACGCGGCACGCTCGCGCCACGCGCGGGCATGAGCGCCGAGGTGCCCGCGATGGACCCGCGCGCGATTCTCACCATGAGCGACATGGGAATGGATCACGCAGGTATGGATCACTCCAAGATGGACCACTCGGCCATGCCAAAGGTGTTTCATGCACCCGCCGAGTCCGGGCCGATAGTCGACATGCGCGCTGACATGCCCAACACCAGTCTCAACGACCCCGGCGTGGGCTTGCGCGACAACGGCCGCCGCGTGCTCACCTATGCGGATCTCGCGACGTTGGGCGGGCCTATCGACCGACGGGCGCCGGCGCGCGAAATCGAACTGCATCTCACCGGTCACATGGAGCGCTATGTCTGGTCGTTCAACGGCCAGAAGTTCTCGGATGCGCAGCCTTTGCGGTTCACGCATAACGAGCGACTTCGTATCGCGCTGGTGAACGACACGATGATGACGCATCCCATCCACCTGCATGGCATGTGGAGCGAGGTAGTGGATGCGAGCGGAACGTTTGTGGCCCGAAAACATACCGTGGTGGTACAGCCGGGGCAGCGGCTGGCGTATGACGTGACGGCCGATGCGCTCGGTAGTTGGGCCTACCACTGCCACCTGCTTTATCACATGGAAGCAGGAATGTTCCGCGAAGTGGTGGTGGCATGAGGCGCGCGTGTCTGGCAGTGATCATGGTGGCGCTTGCGGCGCGTGCATTCGGCGATGAGCCCGGCCAGAGCGAACGTGAACATGTGCCGCCGGATCCACCACGGTCCGGCGTGCATGTAATGCCCTATCACGAGATGGCGGACATGATGGGCATGGACGACCGCAAGCGGTTCGGCAAAGTCATGCTCGACCGGCTCGAGTGGCGCGATGCAGACACCTCTATATATGAGTGGGAAGCCGCGGCATGGTATGGCGGGGACTTCAGCAAGCTGTGGGTCGAGACCGAGGGCGAACAAGTCGACGGCTCCACGGAGCATGCCCGCGTGGAGGTTCTGTGGGATCGTATCGCCACGGCGTGGTGGAGCACGCGGCTCGGAATGCGGTGGGATGTCGGTGAAAGCCCCACGCAGGGCTGGCTCGCGGTCGGGTTCGCGGGGCTGGCACCCGGGTTCGTTGAACTCGAGGCCATGGCGTACGTGGGCGACGGCGGGCGCACGGCGCTGCGGCTATCTACCGAGTACGACCTGCTGCTGACGCAGCGGCTCGTGTTGCAGCCACAGCTCGAAATCAATGCCTACGGTCAGGACGACCCCGAGCGGCTCATCGGCGCGGGATTGTCGGACCTGGAACTGGGCCTGCGATTGCGTTACGAGTTTCGCCGCGAGGTTGCGCCCTACGTGGGCGTGAGCTGGTCGAAAGCGTTTGGCGACAGCGCGGACCTCGTGCGGCAGGCCGGCGAAGACCCCGACGAATTCTCGTTGGTCGCCGGGGTCCGACTCTGGTTCTGAAATGGAAATGGGAAATGGGAAATGGGGACATTCCCCATTTGCTAGCAAAAGGGGACGGGGCTCGTCGGAGAACGATTGAGAAATCCATGGCCATACAGGCAATGAGGTTTGCTTTTCGCCGGGCCCTTCGAGCGGAGGGGCATCCCGGGTTTTGGGCACGCCGCGCAGCGCGAAGACATGTTGATGTGGGTGAGAGGAGAGATTGCGAAGAGTCCGCTTGAAGCGGAGAGC
>DASTTJ010000442.1:0-3094 GCA_035760205.1 Steroidobacteraceae bacterium
GATCGAAGGCAACGGCAAGACCACGGAGATCATGCCGGGCGTGGCCATTGTCGCCGACACCACGTGGGCAGCATTCGAGGCGCGCCGGCAACTGAAGGTGGACTGGGACGATTCCACGGCTTCGAAAGACAGCTGGACTACTTTGGCGCAACGCGCGGCCGAGCTCGGGAAAAAGCCCGTGGGCGAAAAAACGCTGGCCAATACCGGCGCTGTCGACGAGGCACTCAAGGGCGCGGCGAAGACGGTGTCGGGCTTCTACACCTACCCGTTCGTGTCGCACGCGCCACTCGAGCCGCAGAACTGCACCGCCTGGAGCCACGATGGCATCGTGGAATTCTGGGCTCCGAGCCAGACCGCGGATCGCGCCCTGGCCACGGTGGCGGGCGCACTCGGCGTCCCCGTGGAAAAGGTCACCATCCACCAAACGCGCGTGGGCGGTGGCTTCGGCCGCCGGCTCATGAACGACTATGTGTGCGAGGCGGGCGCCATCGCGCAGCGCTTCAACGGTCCCGTCAAGCTCGTGTGGACGCGCGAACAGGACATGGCGCACGATTTCTTCCGGGCCGGCGGATTCCACTCACTGACCGGTGGCGTCGACGCGGCCGGCAAACTCGTCGCCTGGCGCAACCACTTCATCACCTTCACGCACGACGGCAACGTGCCCTCGAGCGGCGCGGACTGGTCGGCCGAGCAGTTCCCGGCGCAGAACCTGCCTAACTACCAACTGTCGCACACGCTGTTGCCGATGAAGACGCCGACCGGGCCGTGGCGCGCACCGCGTTCCTGCTCGGTGGCCTGGGTCATCCAGAGCTTCATGCACGAACTTTCGGCCGCCGCCGGGCGCGATCATCGCGACTTTCTGCTCGAGGTCATGGGCGAGCCGCGCATCCTTCAGGGTGGCCTCAACACCGGCCGCGCTGCGGATGTGATCAAACTCGCCACCGAGAAGGCCGGCTGGGGCCGCAAACTTCCGGCCGGTCACGGCATGGGCCTGGCTTTCCACTTCAGCCACTCCGGGCATTTCGCCGAAGTCGCCGAAGTCAGTGTCGATGCGGACAAGCGCCTGCGCGTGCATCGCATGGTGGTCGTCGGCGACATCGGCCCGATCATCAACATGAGCGGCGCCAACAATCAATGCGAAGGCGGCGTCACCGACGGCTTCAGCACCATGATGGGCCTCGAGATCACCATGGAAAACGGCCTCATCGAGCAGTCGAACTTCCACCAATACCCGCTGCTGCGCATGGCGGATCAGCCCAAGGTCGAAGTGCATTTCATCCAGAGCGACAACCTGCCCACCGGCGTTGGCGAGCCGGCCTTGCCGCCGGTGGCACCGGCGATCTGCAACGCGATCTTCGCGGCCACGGGCCATCGCGTGCGCACGTTGCCGCTGACCAAAGAGGGGTTTCGCGTCTGAAGTTTCGCGTTCCCGCCATGGTGTGTTGCCTGGCGCCGCTCGCGGCGGCCGCCGAGGCACCGGTTGCGCCAACCCCCGAAGCGGCGCTCGTGTCGCTGTGGCGGGCGTTGTCGAATGAGCCCGACACGAGCGCAGACGTGCCGATGTTGGTACGTCTGTTCCATGCGGATGCCGTGGTATTCGGCTCGCGGTATCGCGAGGGAAAGGCACAGCTCACGGTGACACCGGCCGCGAAGTTCATCGAATCGCAGTCCGCGGTGAACAGCGCGGGCTTTTTCGAATGCGAAATTCATCGGGAGATCCGCCAATACGACCGCTTCGCCACCGCGTACAGCGTGGTCGAATCGCGCAAACTCCGGGCTGCAGAGCAGCCGGACTTCACCGACGTGAACAGCATCCAGCTCTATCGGGGCGATGGCGGCTGGAAAATCATCTCGCTGTATTTCCAGGTCGAAGTCCCGGCACTCGCCGTACCCCGCGCCAGCGGCATCTCGGGGAAGTGTCTCGACGGTTGAACTCAGGCCTGTACGGCCGCCTTGGGTGCCGGCCGGCGCGTCAGCGGCATGTCGTACGTCACGCTCGCGCCATAAGCTTCCGGCGACTGCGGGTCCACCCGCAGCTTGTCGAACGTGAGCAGCCGAGTGCCAAGCTGGAAACTTTCCTGGATGTCGTGCGAGACCATGAAGATGGTCATGCGATTTTCGGCCCACAGCCGCAGGATGAGCTCGTGCATGTCGGCGGTGACGCCGGGGTCCAGGGCGCCAAACGGCTCATCGAGCAGCAGGATCTTCGGTTTGCGAATGACGGCCTGGGCGATCGACATTCGCTGCTGCATGCCACCCGAAAGTTGCGCCGGGTATCGATCGGCCACATGCGCCAGCCCGACTGATTCGAGCATGGCCAGCGCCGCCGCGCGCGCCTCGCGCCGCGCCGCGCCAAACATCTTCCCCGTAAGCCTGGACGAGCGCAGCTCGAGCCCCAGCAAGACGTTCTCGATCACACTCAAGTGCGGAAACGAGGAGTACCGCTGAAAGACCACGCCCCGATCCGGGTCGGGCTCCGGCCGGATGGGCACGCCGTCGATCAGGATCTGCCCGCGCGTCGGTTGCTCCATCCCTAACAACATTTTGAGGAATGTAGTCTTGCCGCAGCCGGACGCCCCGACAATGGTCACGAACTCGTGATCGGCGATTTCCAAGCGCACGTTTTCGAGTACGACGGTGGCGCCATACTCCTTCCACACATTGCGCACCGTCACCGTGGCCATCAGCGCTCCGGCTCCGCCCAGCGAAATGCCCGGGTGCGCAAGATTCGCAGCGCCAGGTCGGTGAGCACCGCCAGCAAAGTGATCCACACCACGTAGGGCAGGATCACGTCCATGGCGAGATAGCGCCGTACCAGGAAGATGCGATAACCGAGGCCTTCGGTGGACGCGATGGCTTCCGCCGCAATGAGAAACAGCCACGCCGAACCCATCGAAAGGCGCATGGAGTCGATCAACCGCGGCCAGAGCTGCGGCAGCACCACGCGAAGAATCAGCTGCCACGTCGAAGCGCCGAGCGTCTGCGCCTTGATGATCTGCTCCTTCGGTAATTCGCCGACGCGCAACGCCAGGTCGCGTGCGATGCACGGCGCGATGCCGATCACGATGAGCGAGATCTTCGCGGTCTCCTCGAG
>DASTTJ010000443.1:0-4461 GCA_035760205.1 Steroidobacteraceae bacterium
CCGGGCGCGAGCCGGTGGACGCCGGCGGTGACGACGCGCTCGCCGGTGCGAATGCCATCGGCGACGTACACACGCTCCGTGTCGTACCGCTCGACCGTGACCGCACGCAATTCCACGGTGCTGCCGGCGGTGACGATCCACACCGCAGGCTTGCCGTCCTTCTGGAAGATGGCGGTGGATGGCAGTGAGATGCTGGGCGCACCGCCGACACGCGACAACATCACGCTCACTGTCATGCCGAGGCGCAACGAAGGAGGTGGCTTCACGATGGTGGTGCGCACCTGGTAAGTGCGCGTGATCGGATCGGCGCTGGGGCTGATCTCACGCACACGGCCGGACCACGCGGCTTTTTCGCCGCTCAGGGGACTGATGACCACGTCGGACCCGGCCTTCACTTCCTCGATGCGCCCATCGGGCACGTCGAACACTGCCTCGAGCTCACTCGGACGCGCGATGCTCAAGGCGCGCTGGCCGGCAGCCACCACGGTGCCCACTTCGACCATCACGCGTGTGACCACGCCGTCTTCGCCCGCACGCAGCGTGGTGTACCCCAGGCGCTGTTGCGCCAGCCGCAGCTCGGCGGTGGCCTGCGATAGTTTGGCTTCGGCCGAGCGCACGGCCGTGTGCTGCGCTTCGTACTGCGCGCGCGTCGTCAGGCCACGCTCCAGCAGGTCGCGAAACCGTGCCTCTTCGCTGCGCGAGCGGTCGAGGTCCGATTGCGCGGCTGGCACGGCGCCGCGCGCCGCATCCACACCTAACTGCTGGTCGGTCTGATCGAGCTGTGCCAGCAATTGCCCTTTCTTGACGGTAGCGCCGACATCGACGGCGCGATTCACGAGTTTGCCGGCCACCTGGAAGCTCAGGTCGGTCTCGTAGCGTGAGCGAATCTCCGCGGTGTAAGTCGCGCTGTCGGCGGTCGCGCCGCCGGCGACCAGTGCCGATCGCACGGGACGCACCAGCACTTCCGGCTCCTCCCTGGCACCGCAGCCGGCCATGGCGGCCGCGAACGCCATCAGTAAGAGAGATCCCAGGGATGGGTATTTCATTGATGCTCCCGGAACCAGGTTTCCACGCGTGCGTACCACGCCTCGCGCGACGCGGGGTCGAGCAGGATTTCAAACTCGCCCATGGAACGCAGCACATTGATGAAATCCGTCATGAACCCGTACTTCGCGTCGGTGGCGGACAGACCATTGAGCAACGCCGTCTCCTGCGCGTCGATGAGATCGGTGACCGAAACAGCGCCGCGCGCGTAGGCATCGGTGACATTGGCGAGATTCTCATCAGCCGCGGCCTGCGCCTCGCGCGACAAGTCGATGGCCGGCCACGAACTTGCGGTCTGGTGCAGCACCAGGCGCGTGCGCGCTTCGATGGCGTCGATCGTCGCGGTCTTGTCCGCCTCACTGGCGCGTACCTCGTGGCGCGCCTGCGAGCGTTCCGCGCCGCGCTGCCCACCGGTCAGCAGCGGCAGCGTGGCCTGCAACGATACGCTCCAGGATTCATCGTCGGGCGCCCCGGGTACGGTGAGAGAACCCGCACCGCTCTTCTCGGTGAACTTCGAGCCGTTCGACACCAGCGCCAGATCGGGTAGATAGAATGATCGGCCGGCCGAAACCAGTGCCCGTTGCCGCGCCACGAGCACCGCATCGGCCTGCTGGATCTCCGGCGCGTTGCCGAGCGCCGTGTGTACGGCGTACTCCATGAACACCCCCCACTTGGCGGGTGTGTCGAGGAAGGCCTGGGTTCGCGGGCTCGAGACCAGTGTCAGCGGATCGTCGATGCCCGACTCCACGGTGCTGAAGGGCTGGTTCGCCGGACGATGCAGGATCCGCAGCATTTCGGTTTCCGCCTGCCGGCGGCTCGACTCCGCCGCCAGCAGCGTCTGCTTGTCGCGCGCGAGCTGCGCCACCCACCGCAGGTAGTCAGACCTCCCGGCGAGACCCACCTCCTCGCGCACGCGCGAGATTTCGAGATTCCTGCGGGTGTTTTCGGCGTTGCGCCGGCGGACCTGCTCGACGGACTTGGCTCGCAGCACGTTCAGGTACGCCGCGGCAGCGCTGGTGAGCGTGTCCAGCATGTCGGCACGCTGGCTCTGCAGCTGCGCCGCGCCGAGCGACTGGGCGATCGAGTAGCCAGCCCACGCGCGCTCGGAGTAGATGATCTGGCTGAACGACAACCCCGTACTGGTCGTGTCTTCCGCCTGCGTGAGCGGAGTGGCGCGATCTTCGTCGATACGCGTGCGCCCGGCGGAAGCGGACAGCGAAGGCAGTAGTTCGCTGCGCGCGATGCGCACATCGTCCAGCGCGCTGCCGAGCCGCTCGCGGCTTGCGGCCAGCGCCGGGTTCGCATCCAGCGCCGCGCGCATGGCGTCGATGAGCGTGAGGGGCTGCGCGCCGTCGGGCTCCGAATGCAGTTGTTCGGCGTCTGCCAGGAACTGCCAGCGCGGCGAAAACCCGATCTCGCGCGCCACCTGCATGTTGATGACGAGCCGTTGCGAGGTCGGAAAAGCCACGTCGAACCGCGCCGGGTCCTCACCCTGCGCAATTCGCTGGATCATGATGGCCAGGCGCCGCGCCAGCCTTTCGGTGTCGCGTTCCGCGCCGCCCGTGGTCATGAGCAATCCCGCTTCGACTTCGCTGCGCCCGATGACGGAAAAGGTGGGTAGTTTGCGTTGCGCGAGTCCGCGCGCGAGTCCGCGCCCCTGCGCTTCGTTGAATCGCAGCGGCGTGACGTATACCGCGTCGGCGCCAGCAGGAATGCTGGCGAGCACGGCATCGACGTCGCTGCCCACTCGCACGATGTCGATTCGCACGTTGAGCGCGGCGGCAAGCTCCGTGGCCTTGCCCGACAATGCCGGCAACGCGGCCAGCAGTGAGTCTTCCACCAGCGCGACCATGTGCTTGAACCCGACGATGTCGTGGAACGCGCGGACTTCGTTAGCCACGCTCTGGAAATCCGCCACGTAGGCGAAGTTGTGCCGCGCACTGCGGCCCTCGACGAGTGGATAGCCCTGCAGCACCGGGTCGATGACCAGAGGTGCGATCACAGGTTTTGGCAGCGACGAACGCCGCGCCGCGGTTTGCGAGGTGAGAATGCCGAGGGTCACCACCACCTCCACGGCGGGATCGGCAAGCGCGCGGTCGAGGACCCTGGCAGCACCTTCCAGGGACCAGTCCGCGGCAATACGTTTGTCCGCGGGCAGCACGATTTGCAGGCCGGCGGCGGCGACGTTGGCGATCTCGCGTTCGAGGACTTCGGCGGTCAGTGCCTGCCGCACCGTCGGGCCATCGGTGATTACGGCGACGCGGATTTCGCGGGCTTGCGAGGACCAGCTGAGCAAGGACAATGCCAGCGCACCGAGCGTGTGGCCGAAGCGAAAAAACATCCGCGACTTCTCCCCGACCGGATTCTTGTTTGCGTGCATCTTAGTCCGTGCTCAACTGTGCTGTCGTGCACAAATGTACCCGGCACACGCGGCAGATGTGCGACAGGTCGCGCGCCACAATGGCGCATCGGCGCTACTCTCCGGTGCATGGCTAACGACAATATTCCGGGTGAACAGCCAGGCCAGCTCGAAGCACTGCTCGAGCGCTGGCAGACCAGTCTCGACCTGCACGCGAAGTACGCTGCGCTCGATGAGGCGCGCTACTGGCACGTGCAACCCTGGCCCAAACACGAACGGCCTCAGCGCTGGATCATCCAGCTCGCGCGCAAACGCATACTCGCGCTCAAGCGCATCGTCGCGCAGCGCCAGTCCGAGGGCGATCGCGCCTTCATCGAAGGCATCGAGATCATGGGTTTTCTCGCCACGCTGGTCGGACTCACTTCGGTGGAACGTTTCATTCCACTTGCGACTCTCGAAACCGAAAGGCGCGACGTATTGAGCGCGAAGCCCGAACCCGCGACGGCCAAGACTGCTCCCGCGGCGCCCAAGGCCGCTCCCCCTGCCGAAACCGCGCGCACCCGCACCGCCGAACACAAGCGCACGGCCGAAACCACGCGTCAGATGCCCGTCATGCCCAATTCCAAGGTATATCGCCTGCTGGCCGCGCAGCAGGCCGGCGTACCGCTAAAGGACCCCAAGCGCGAATCGGGTCGTCCGGCGACCATCAAGCCCCAGGTGACCCGCGCCCAACCGCAGGCCAAGCCCAGGAGAGCCCCGGCGAACGTCACCGCGTCCGAACATGTGGTGATAGCCGACGCGGTGCGTTTGTTAGGCTGGGGCAAGCAGTGGCACGAGCTGGCGGAGATGATTTCGCGGCTCGCCGAGCGGCCGAGCCCGTCGGAAATCCGCCGGATCCTCCGGACTTATCGCGACCAGATCGACGCCGTCGCCACTCGCCGACGCGACTAGCGCCCCGCCTTGCGCGAAGGCGCGCTCCTCAGCAGAATCTGCGCCCCGGAAGCCACGGAACTATCCTTCCGGCCACCGCTCTCAACAGGCGCCATGATCAAGACGCA
>DASTTJ010000444.1:0-3188 GCA_035760205.1 Steroidobacteraceae bacterium
CTTCGACGTTGCGCATCATGCGGCGTTCGAGACGTTCGAGGCGGGGATGCGCGAGGTAGAACGGCACGGCGATACCGGGCACGCCATCGGGAGAAAACCATTCTTCCGACAGCCATACATGCGGCCGGAATGAAATCTGGCGCTTGTCGAGTTCGGAATAGAGTCGGCGCACGCGCTTGGCCACCGGAGAACGCTCGATCTTCAGTTTCAGATCGCAGAATCTCAGGCCCAGCAGTTGTTCATCGGACAGCCGTGTCCACGAGCGCTTGGCAGGCCTGCCGCGGGAAGGACGGGTGGACGACATGGGCAGCACTCTAAGCGAGACGATTCACCAGCGGAATCACGTTCCGAGGGACACCAGCGCGTGAGTGAGAAGCCGGTCCGCGCTGTCGATGACCACTTCTTGCTTCATCAGGCTGTTACGCCAGATTCCCGGAATCGCACTCACGCCGTGATAGGCGCCGGCAAGCTGGCCATAGGCCGCTGCCACCACATCGGAGTCGCGGCCAAGGTTGGCGGCGAGCAAGGCGCCCTCGCGGAAGTTCTCGGAACGGTGGAAAGCCCAGAGCGCCGCCTCCAACGCCTGAAGGATCCCCCCGCCTCCGGTGATGTCCGGCGGCATCAGGCGCGTGTACGACCCGTCGTGAAGCGCCTGCACTTCCAGGCGCGTGCTGGCCGTGGCCCACCATTCACGCGGCGGGCGCAGTATCTGTTGCTTGTCGCGGCCTGACAGTGCCAGTTGCAGCATTGCCGCGAACAAGCGCACGCAATCGAGAACCATCGGCGCCTGTGCGGTCAGGCGTGCCGCCTCGGCGGCTTTCGCCACCGCGGCGGTTGGATCGGCGAAGAAGAACATGACCGTCGGCGCAACTCGCGACAATGGGTCCTTGTCGAGTTGTTCCGGATCGTGCGAACCGGCGAACGGCTGGCGCTTGTACTGCGCGGTGGCCAGCGCACGCGCCACATTGGCCGAGATGCCCACACATTGCCCGGTCGCGCTGCCATAACCCTCACGCTGCCAACGCACGAAACGCTGTACCTGGTCGTGGGCATCGAACCCTTCACGCTCGAGCAGGCTTTCGGCGAGCAGCAGTGCCATGGCGGTGTCGTCCGTCCAGGCGCCGCGAGGCTGGTCGAAAGGGCCGCCACCCAGCAAGTCGCCCACGACGGCAAAACTGCCGGGCTTGCGGAACTGCGTGTGCGCGGCCAGTGCGTCTCCGACCGCAAGGCCCACCAACGCTCCCTGGAACCGCTCGCGTAGCGTCCGCGCGGCATCCATGACCTCCGGCGCCTTCGTCGGATCGACCGCGGGTGTCCAGGCGAGCACGTAATCGCGCTGTTCATCGGTCTCGGGCACATCGTGCCAGGTGGCCGAACGTTCGTTGTCCTGCCACAACTCGTTGAGCCGGATCAGGGCTTCGTTGGGGGTCATCCCCTGCTCGATGAGATGGCAGGCGACCACGGTGCCGGTGCGCCCAATGCCGGCGCGACAGTGCACGTACACGCGCCGGCCGCGGGCCAGCGCCGCGTCGATCTCCGCCTGGATCTCGACCATGTGTTCCCGCGCCCTCGGCACCCCGTGGTCCGGGATCGGCTTGCGCACATGATAGGCGCTTCCGGGTAGATAGAGGTCGTAGGGCGGAAGCTCGTCAGGCTCGGTCAGATCGATGAAGGTGTTGAAGCCCGCCTCGATCAGCGCCATCACGCGGCGTTCGGCTTCCTTGGGAGTCTTGCCGCCCGGATACCTCCCGGCCAGCAGACGATCCTCGATCACCCAGTACGACTCGCCGATGGGTTTATTCCGGGATTTGGGCGCGGTCGGCATCCAGCCCCAGAAAATCGAAGGTCCGCGTATCGGCCAGATGGGCGTTCTCCACGTTACGCAGCGAGGAGAAGATCGACTCGGTGCGTCCGGGATACTGGCGCTCCCATTCGGCCAGCATGCGTTTGACTTCCTTGCGCTGCGCATTGTCCTGCGATCCGCACAGCTTGCAGGGGATGATCGGAAACTGGCGCGCGCGCGCGTAACGCTCGATGAGCGACTCGGCCACGTACGCGAGCGGGCGGATCACGATGTGACGGCCGTCGTCCGACTTGAGTTTGGGCGCCATGGCCTTGAGCCGGCCGCCGTGGAACAGGTTGAGAAACAGCGTTTCGACGATGTCGTCCCGGTGATGGCCAAGAGCAATCTTGGTGATGCCGTTCTCCGCCGCGTAACGGTACAACGCGCCACGGCGCATGCGCGAGCACAGCCCGCACATCGTCTTGCCTTCCGGGATGACGCGTTTGACGACGCTGTAAGTGTCCTGCTCGATCACGTGGAAGGGCACCCCGAGATCGCGCAGGTAGCTCGGCAGGACTTCGACGGGAAAGTCCGGCTGCTTCTGATCGAGGTTGACGGCGATGAGCTCGAAGTCGATGGGCGCGGAACGTTTCAGCGACATCAGCACGTCGAGCAGCGTGTATGAATCCTTGCCGCCTGACAGGCACACCATGACGCGATCGCCGTCGGCGATCATCCCGTAGTCCTCAATGGCTTTGCCCACGAGCCCGCGCAGATGCGCGCCGAGCTTCTTCGCGGTCTGCGAGGGCCAGTCGGGTGAATTTTCGAGAACGGTTTGCGCCTCGGCGATCATGCGGCCGGGATTCTATTCCGCAGGCGCAGCTGGCGCACGATGGCGAACACCGCGAATGACGCCAGTACGTGTTTGATCGTGTGTCCGCTCAGTGTGCTGCCCAAAAGACGGTACACCTGCAGGTCAAAGGTTTCGAACACCTTGGCAAGGCCATACCAGCCCGCAGCCCAGGCCAGCAGCCCGCCGTGGGTGTAGCGGCGCGCCGGAAAGGCAAACAACAGCACCACGACGATCACGATGGTCCAGGTCTGATAGGCGCCGTAGGGGATGAGGTTGCCGCGGCCGAGGCGTTCGGTGCCATACCAGTAAAGGACGGTGGCCACGCCCAGCGCCAGCAGCGGCCAAAGAGATCGCAGCCCGAGCCTGAGATCCACTCGCTCCGCCACGGCCGCGGCCACCAGGCCCGCGAAGCCCAGCGTCATCGGCAACCGGTCCCACACGAGGCGCGGGTTGTCGGGCGCGGCGTGGTAGTACGCCGAGCCCAGACAGGTGAGCAGAGCGCCCAAGAAGAACACCAGGTATGGAAGCTGCTCGCGTGCGTCGATGAATTGC
>DASTTJ010000445.1:0-3671 GCA_035760205.1 Steroidobacteraceae bacterium
ATCGGCCTGCTCTACGCAATGAATACCGCAGGTGCGGTCGGCGGCGCATTGCTGGCGGCGTTCGTGCTGCTGCCCGAACTCGGTCTCTCGCGCACCGTGTGGGCCGGCGCAGCGCTCAATGCGCTGGTGTTCGTGCTCGCCGTTGCACTCGCGCGGCGCATTCCCCATGAGAAGCCGGCAAAAGGTTATTCAGACGACGCATCGCCAAAGGCAGCGACGCTGGTACGAACCCGCGGGTATACGTTCAAGGCGTTTCCCGGACCCGCGTGGGTATTGCCGCTGATGCTGCTGGCCGGAGCGGTTGCGTTTTTTCAGGAAGTGCTGTGGACGCGCATGCTCTCGCATGTCGTCGGAAGCAGCATCTACGCGTTCGGCGTCATGGTCGCGAGTTTCCTGACCGGCATCGCGCTCGGTGGCGGCATTGGCGCCGCCGTGGCGAAGACGCGCGAGCGCGCCACTCTCGTGCTGGCCGTGGCTTTGGTGGTGGCCGCCGCGGCTGCCGCGATGGCCTATCTACATCTCGAGGATCTCCTGCCGTCCACCGCCGGACTGCTGGTGACCTCGGACATCTCATTCGGCTTTCTGCGCGTCCCCAACACGCTTTTTGCCGGCTTGCTGCTTCTGCCGATGACCATCGCCATCGGCATGACCTATCCACTCGCGGTGCGCATATTGGCGGGTGCCGCCGAAGAAGCCGCCCCGGCCAGCGCCCGCGTGTATGCCTGGAACACCGTCGGAGCCATTGCCGGGTCGCTGGCCGCGGGGTTCATCCTGATTCCGGAATTGAAGTACGAAGGGGCCATTCAGGTTGCGGTGTGGGCCAGCGCCCTGCTCGGCGTCGCCGCGGCCTGGATCCTGCTGCCCGTGAATCGCATCGTCGCAGTCGCCACCAGCTTGGTCGCCGTCGCCGGTTGCGTGTTCTTCAAGCCGCAGCCGCCCATGACATTGCTGGTGACTTCACCGCTCAACGTCGGCATCAAGCATCGCGTGCTCTATTACGACGTTGGCCGCAGCGCGAGTGTGGTCATGCTGGCGCAGGACGGCGGCCTCGGCTTGCGCACCAATGGCCTGCCCGAAGCGCTCATGGAGGGCCCGGGTTCCCTGCAACGATTCAGCGGAGAATACTGGCTGTCACCGCTCGCGGTGATTGCGCGTCCGCAAGCTCGCAACATGCTGTTCGTGGGTTACGGCGGTGGGGTCGTCATCGAAGGCGTGCCGCCCTCGGTAAACAAGATCGACGTGATCGAGATCGAGCCCAAGGTCATCGAGGCCAACCGGCAAACCAGCGCGCTGCGCAAGCGCAATCCGCTCCCCGACCCGCGCGTCGACGTCATCCTCAACGACGCGCGTGGCGCCTTGCGCCTCACCAATCGCCGTTACGACGCCATCGTGTCGCAGCCCTCGCATCCATGGACCGCGGGCGCTTCTCACCTGTACACGCGGGAATTCATGCAGCTCGCCAGCGATCACCTGACGCCTGACGGCGTGTTCGTGCAGTGGATGAACGTGATCTTCATGGACGAGGATCTGATGCGCTCGCTGACCGCGACGCTGCTGCACGTGTTCCCCGAGGTCCGCGTCTATCGTCCGGATCCGAACACCGTGGTGTTCCTGGCCAGTCATCAGCCGCTCAACCTGGAACTGCAGCTGGCTCAAACCGGCAACCCACTGCGCAGCGCCCCATTGCATTACGCGCGATTCGGCATCAACACCGTCGAGGATCTGCTCACCGCACTGGTGCTCGACACGCAAGGCGCGCGATATATTGCCTCCGGCGCGCCGTTGATCACCGACGACGACAATCGCATCGCCACATCGAGCGTCTACGAACGCGGCCGCGGCATGAATGGCGAAACCAGCGGGCGGCTGCTGGCCGCCATGGATCCACTGCAGCGCGCCGACTCGGTCGCTTATGGGCCGCTCAAGGACTTCGTGTCCTATCCGTACATTGCCCGCCGCATCAGCGTATTCACGATGCTCGATCCCAGTCTCTCGGATCGCGTGGCGCGCATGGCGCAGATTCTCGCCAACGACGCTCGTGGCGAATATCTGCGCGCGTTCTACTATCGCATGAACCGGCAGACGCAGCGGTCCACGGAGTTGCTGCGGCTCGCCATCGACGAATACCCGGCCGACGATTCCATTCGCCTCGATTTCCTGCGCGGCTGGTTCAACGAGCTGGCGATGGACAAAGCGCCGCCGGAAATCGTCGAGGTCGCTCAAGGATTGAACCCCGAAGCCGCCAGCATTCTCGCCGCCGCGCGCCACGCCGCGAAAAACGAGTGGCGAGCAGTGGCGATCGCCGACGTGCAACTCGCGGAGATTCCCTGGACCCATGTCTGGTACGCGGAGGCCCTCGAACTCCGAGTCAACTGGCGAATTCGCATCACTCACGAGAAGGAAAGGAAACGCTTCGGCGACGAGGCCATTCTCATGATCGACCGGCTCGCCATCATGAACCCGACGCTGAATCTGCTGGCATTGCGCACCCGCGCCGGATTCGCGGCCGACCGGCCCGAAGTGGTGGTCGAATCGCTGTCTAACTACGCGAGGCTCGCTCTCGGGATGATGCGCGCCGGCATCAGTACGACCGAGGCGCTGCGCAGGGACTTGAAGGCGCTCGGTGAACTCCTCGACGAGGTGACGAAGCTTCCTGGCGTGGATGCGGCACGTATTGCCGAGGTTCGCGAGGAGATCAAAGCGATCCCTGCGAACTGAGCGTTATTGCGCCGCCGGCTGAGCTGGAGGTTCGGCCAACTGTGCGGGCACAGGCTCGGATGGATCGGCAGGTGGCTCAGGCGCGGGCGGCGCCAACAGCTCGGGATCCATTTCGAGGCCGATCATCTGCGGCAAACCGGACGCCCCTTTGAGTTCAGACAACACGAAATCCCAGTGGATAGCCGCAGGAGTCTCGCCCAGGGCGGTATTGGCCCGGGCGTAGAAGGCTTCGATATCCACCTCCGCACGCTGCCCTTCGGCGTCCACCGGTGGGTGCACCTCGAGCCACACCTGTCCGCCGACCCGCGCCACTTTCACCGGTTCGTTGATGAGCCATACCGGAGTATTGACCGGCACCAACGGAAACAAACCTTCGATGTCCTCCGGATACATGCGAATACAGCCGTGCGTGATCGCCATGCCCACGGCGATGGGGTTGTTAGTGCCATGGATGAGATAGGCGCCGGGAGAAATGCCGAGTCGCATGGCATAGGCGCCGAGCGGATTGTCCGGGCCGGCCTTCACAACCGGCGGCAGTGGATCGCCGCGCTCCGCATGTTCCCGGCGCACCGACTCCGGTGGTGTCCAGGTGGGATTCTTGCGCTTGTCGACGATGCGCGTTTTGCCGAGCGGCGTATTCCAGTCCATCTTGCCGATGCTGACCGGGTAGGTGATGACCTGAGGTGTCTCACCCTTCTTCGGCTTGGGGAAATAGTAGAGGCGATGCTCGGGTAGATTGACCACGACGCCTTCGCGCGGTCCGGGCGGCAGCAGCCGCTGTCCGGGAATGACGATGGTCGTGCCCTCGCCGGGCAACCAGGTGTCGACACCGGGGTTGGCGCGCAGAATCTCCTCGTAGCCCAGGCTGTAGCGACGGGCGAGATCGGGCAATGTGTCTTCGCCATGCGCCGTAATCGTCTCTATGTCACCGAACATGAGCGCGTCGGCATCCA
>DASTTJ010000446.1:0-2771 GCA_035760205.1 Steroidobacteraceae bacterium
GGCGAGGATGTCACCCTGCAGCTTGTTGGTGTCCTGGTATTCGTCGACCAGCACGTGGTCGAAGTGCGCGGATACCGACTTGGCGATGCGGTCTTCGCTCATCATCGCGTGCCAGTACAGCAGCAGGTCGTCGAAATCGAGAACGCGGCTCTGCGACTTGCGCTCCACGTAGCCGCGCAGCAGCTTGGCGATGTCCTCTTCCCAGTGCGCGCACCAGGAGTACTGCGTCTCGAGCGTTTCCTTGAGCGATTTCTGCGTGTTCACGCGATAGGAATAGATCGCGAGGCAGGTGTCCTTGCGCGGAAACCGCTGACCCTTGCCGGAATATCCGAGGTCGGTACGCACGGTGTCCACGAGATCCGCGGAGTCGGAGCGATCCAGCACTGAGAAAGACGGATCGAGCCCCACGTGTTTGGCGTAATGGCGCAGCAGGCGGTTGCCGATGGAGTGGAAGGTGCCGGCCCAGGTCAGCCGTTGTGAGATCGCTGAAGCCTTCCCGCCCAGTTTGTCGTCGAACGCCTCGCGCATGATCTCGTTGGCGCGGCGCTTCATCTCGATCGAGGCGCGGCGCGTGAACGTCAGCATGAGAATGCGCGCCGGGTCGACGCCGCTCATCGCAAGATGAGCCACGCGATGCGCGAGCGTGTTGGTCTTGCCAGTACCCGCACCGGCGACGATCAGCAGCGGACCTGCGCGAAAACCCTTCCCTCCGGGAAGCGGTTCACCGTAAGTCACCGCCTTGCGTTGCGGACCGTTGAGACTTCCGAGTTGTTCGGCCGTGGACATCAATACAACAATATATGAATGGCGGTTGATATTAGGCTTGGGCCCCTGCGAGCCGTGACGGCCGTCACGCCCGCATCTGCCCGGAATGTGACGCCTTTTTGATCTCGATTCGCGCCGCGATTCGCGCGGGACCTACGGCTGCCGCGATTATGAGCGCGCGCCCTTGGCCGGTACAAGTTTCACCGCGACTGTTGCTGGGACGCATCGACCGCCGCAAACATCTCGTGCGCCTCCGTCTTACTACTATCCGACGGGCAGGTAGACTCGCGCAATGCTGATCGACCGGAAAGAAATCTTCGAAGGACGCGTCATCAAGGTGAGCGTCGACACCGTGGACCTGCCCAACGGCGTGCGTTTGCCACTTGAGATCGTCCGGCATCCTGGCGGCGCTGCAGTCGTCGCCATCGATTCCGGCAACCGCGTCTGCCTGCTGCACCAATACCGACACGCCGCCGGCGGTTTTATTCATGAGCTGCCTGCGGGGAAACTCGAGCCCGACGAACCGCCCGCCGTCACCGTGCGACGCGAACTCGCCGAGGAAGCCGCGTTGTCGGCCGAACACTGGCAGTCGCTCGGCGCCTATTTCAGCTCTCCCGGTGTGTTCACCGAAGTCATCCACCTCTACCTGGCCACCGGGTTGTCCCCGGCAACTTCCGCCCCGGAGGCCGGCGAGGTGTTTGAGATCGAGTGGTGGCCGCTCGAACTGGCCGTTGAGAAAGCACG
Source organism: Steroidobacteraceae bacterium (assembly GCA_035760205.1). GTDB lineage: Bacteria > Pseudomonadota > Gammaproteobacteria > Steroidobacterales > Steroidobacteraceae > CADEED01. Next base: position 1,510 of record DASTTJ010000446.1, read on the forward strand.
CAATGGCGAGCTGACCGACGGGAAGACCATCATCGGGATTCTGCGAGCCGCCGCACATCAAAAAATTGCGTGAAACGCTTCACAGGCCGTGATTCGAGGTGTCCGAATCGGTCGCTATGTCAAACAATGAAAACGGCGCGTAAGACATACTTGAACCGTGCCAGATAACAATTCAAGCAGCAAACCTCCGCAGGCGGCCAACCGGCGCCGTGCGTCGCAGATCGTTCACGATGATCGTGGTAACGCGCGTGTCGAATGGATCGACGCGGGCTACGCCGGAGTGCCGCTCGAGCGCGCACCGCTGTCCATCGAGTCCACTCCGGCACGCGGTGACAACGCAAAGCTCTCGGTTGAGCGCAAACGCGCCGGTGGTTTCGACCCGTACGCGCGAGTCGGCGCCGCGCACATTCCCGAGTCCAAGAAGCCGCCGGTCAAGCGCGATCTGCGCAAACTGGGCGAGTGGATCAAGCTCAAACGCGAACTGGACGAACGCAAATCCCAGGACGACAGCGACGTCGAATAAGGCGCGTTGCGAGCTTTACGCGTAGCGCTCTATGTGGCGCATTTTGCGTATGTTCCCCCATCGATAGAAGCGTCGCAGCTCGGCCATCAGATCCCGCGTCACGCCGTGCCGTTTGCGCTCGAGCAGCGCGGCGACACGCCGGCAGAAGCGCGCGGCGTAGTTGGACGCCAGGTGATACAGGTCGACGCGTCCTGCGGCCGACACGGGATCGACGTGCGCGCGCTCGAACAACACCCGGTGCAACTCGCGCGGAAACCGGCCGCGGCCCTGCTCACGCAGCAGCCACGCGCAAAGGACGTATTTGTCGACTTCGGCCTGTAACTCGAGTTCGAGCAGCGTCACCGGCTTGTCGTAGCCGGTGTTCCACGCAACATAGACGAAGTGGCTGACACCCTCGGCCACGGTCAGATAGTCGGCGAGATTCGCCTGCGTGAGGCCGGCAAACGGATCACATTGCTCCAGCCGCTCGAGCACCGCAGCGTCGATGTACAGCGCCATCGAAAGCGTATCCCCGTCTTCCGCGACGATCAGTTGCTCGTCGCCGGCGCGCGGATGGTTAACCGACCCAAGGCCTGCCCGATCGGTCATCAGAAAATCGCGCACGTCCGGCATCACCGGCAGATCGTAGATTTCGGTGAGCGCATCCTGCAGCGAGGCAAGAGTGGCGCCGCTCATGTCAGTGCGCCAGCAAACTGCGCGCGCCTGGCACGGGCTCGAGTCCGAGCTTGCGCAGGAGCTG
>DASTTJ010000447.1:0-3763 GCA_035760205.1 Steroidobacteraceae bacterium
CGGCCAGAGGCAGTGCAAGAGCGAGTTTCCATCCGCTTCGAAGGTGCGCACGCCCTCGACGTCCTTCGCGCGAGGATGCACGAACAGGTGCAGTGAAAGTTTCGCGCGGGTCAGCGCTACATAGGCCTGACGTGCCCGCTCGGCGCGAGCCCGTTCGCGATGAAGCTGCTTCAGATACCGATTGATGGCGTCATCTTCGGAATCATCGTCGTCGCCGCGAACACGGATGGGCGCCATCACCAGGTGATCGCCACCCTGCTCGCGGGGAATCTCCAGCCAGTTGAGCAGGCGGGACTCATCGGCGCGCCCACGCAAACCGACGCCAACCACGAATACGTGATCGAACTCGAGGCCCTTCGCGCCATGGATCGTCATGAGCGAGACGGCATCCGGCTGTGCCGGATCTTCGGCGTACAGACGTTCCAGGAGCCGGTCGAGATCGAGCTCGCGGCCTCGCAGGCGTTTGCCATCTTCTTCATCGAGCGCCGCCAGGAACCTTCGTGCATGGAGGAGTTCACCCGCCTGCGCCGCGGAGGCGCCTCCGAGCGCCAGCCAGGTTCGTTCGGCCATGTGAGCGCGTGGTTCGCGTTCACGCTGCTCCCACGCGGCCAGCAGCACGGACTTCGCACGCAACAGACGTTCGACACCTTCCGGTGACAGGCCGTGAATGTCACCGAGCAGCGCCGAGACGATCGTGCCGACGCCCGCAGCTTCGCTGACCGCGGTCAGATCCGGGAGCGAGAGTCCGACGAACGGCGCGCGCAATACGGCAAGCCACGCCACCCGATCGAGAGGCGACTCCAGCGCGCGGACCAGCGCTTCGAGGTCGCGCACGACGGATACGTCAGCCAGCGGCTCGAGTTTTACGCCGATGAATGGCACGTTTCGAGCCTTCAGGCTTTCGCGAAGCATGCGCAGGTGTGGCCGGGCGCTGGCCAGCACCGCGATGGTCTCCGTGGGACGCGTGCGTTTCAGTTCGGCAATCAGATCGGCCGCGTGATCGGCCTCGGCCGCCCGGCCACTTTCGTCCACGCGATAGAGGCATGGCTCGCCGCTGAGATGGGTGCGCGCCGCGACGCTGGCGAGATGCCGCACGGCGCTTTTGCGCACGTCATCGGCCGCGGGAAACACGCGCGAAAACACGTCATTGCACCAGTGCACGAGCTTGGGTGCGGACCGGAAATTGCGTCGCAACTCCAACGTCGTCAGTGGCAATCCATCGAGTCCGGCGGCGCGTACCGTCGAAAAACGGCCCACCTCCGCATTGCGAAAGCCGTAGATGGACTGCATCGGGTCGCCAACCAGGAACAGTGTTCGTCCGTCGCCCGCAGACCAGTGCTGCGTCAACGTACGCAGAAGTTCGTACTGATCGCGCGACGTGTCCTGGAACTCGTCGACGAGGATGTGCATCAACCGGGTGCCGAGCCGTTCCGCGAGCGGCGTCGGGCTGCTGTCTTCGGTCAATGCACGCCGCGCCGCGCCGGCGATCTCGACGTGGTCGCATTCGCCATGCTGATTGAACAGACGGGTGAGTTGCGCCGCGGCCAGCAACAGCAGTCTGGCCAGCGCTTCGAGCGCCTCACTCGCCGTTGCCGGCACGATGGGGTCGGGCAACGCGCCCATCGCATTCAGCGCCGCCAGTTGCGCGGAGTCGATCATGACCAGCCGTCGCAGCCAGTCATCGCGCAGCGCCTTGCCGAGCGCATTGTCAGCGGGAATACCGTCATGCTTGTTGAGTCGCAGACGCACGGTGCCCTTCTCGGTCAACGCCAGCCGGGCGATACCACGCCAACGCGGCAGGTCTTCGAGTGCGTTGGACAGACTGCGCGGCGTATTGCGCCAGCTCGCCACATCGGGTAGTTCGGCGGCATCGACGTGTTGCGCGGCGAACCGCGCCAGCGCGCTGGCCTGTTCGATGAACGATGCAGGCATCGCCGCCGCGGCCTGCGCGAGTTCTTCGCTGACGATGGCGTTGAGGCTCGCCTCGATCTTCGTCACCAGAGGCTCGCCCGACAGTTGTGGCAGGTTCGGCAACCACTCGGCACGCTTCGGCAGCATCCCGGCGATCAACTGTTCGAGCCGCTGCCAGCTGTCGTCGAGTCGCCGCAGGATGCGTTCGAAATCCTGGCGCATCTGCGGATCGCTTTCGGCATGGCGCAGCGTCTCGCGCGCGGCGCTGGCATACAGATCGTCGGGAGAATCGGCAATGCCACGCCCGAAGCCGTTCTGCGATGTGATGGGCAGCGAGTTGGCGAGATAGCCATTGAACGCGTCGATGGTCTGGATACGAAGGCGGGCTGCGCTGTCTTCGATGCCCCACGCGCGCCGGGCGGCATGCGCGCGAACCGCGGCCGCAAGCTCGAGCGTCTGCGCATCGGCGGGTGATCGGACTTCGATGTCGCCTTCGAGGGCTTTCTGCACACGCTCGCGCATTTCACCGGCTGCTTTGCGCGTGAAGGTGATGGCAAGCACCTGTTCGGGCTCATCGACGGTAGTCAGCAGACGCAGGTAGCGCTGCGTGAGCACCGTCGTCTTGCCGGAGCCCGCGGGCGCCTGGACGATGAACGAATCCGTGACGTCCAGCGCGCGTTCGCGCGCGAGCGCATCTGCCACGTCGAGTTCGCTCATGCGCCCTCCTCGTCGGCGATGCTCGCAAGCTCGACGCGCCGGCAAAGCGTCGTCAGATGGCAATGGCGGCAGACATCGGCGGCCGGCTGAACCGGCGCGTGACCGGCGATATAAGCCGCCGCCACCATCTGCAAGCCGTGAAGCCAGAGTGCGGTTTCCCTTTCCCATGCAGCCGCGATCTCCTCGGGCGGCACTTTGCTGGGGTTCATTCCCGGCAGGCCGTTGACTCCCGGAAGCAGCCCCTTGTGCGAACTCTTGCCGCTGAACTTCGCGCGGCCGCTGGCGAGCGACACATTGGCAAGTGCCTGCACGTTGCGGCCCCGCTCGGCCATCAGATAGGCCAGCAGCTGGGGATCGCGCACCCGCTCGCCATTCCAGCGCGGTGCACGCGGCTCGCCCGACTTGTAGTCGAGAATGGCGTAACCACCGCCTTCGATGGAATCGATGCGATCGATGCGCAGTTCGAACTGCCCGCCGGCAATGCCGACTTCGCGCCGAGCTTCCAGTTTTTCGATCGTGAACGGCACGCGCGTACGTTCGACATCGAGCAGATTCTCGATGAGCTTTTCCAGCCGCAATGTTTCGCGATTGACTGCCAGCTTCAACTCTTCGGGCACCCTGCCGCGAAACACGGCCGTCACCGCGGCAGTGACCGAGTCGGCGATCGTCGGGCGCAACACCTGAGCTTCGGTGGCGGTGAGCCTGAAGTGGTTGTCGAGCTTGATCCAGATGAGTTCGAGTGCTTTGTGCAGCAACATGCCGCGTTCGCGCGCGTCGAGGCCGGGAGCCGGTGTCTCGAGTGGTTCTGCGGCCAGTCGCTTTTCACCGTAGGCGCGGAATCCGCACTCCGCCTGCAATTCCAGTGGCCTGACGCCACCGGCCACCGGAAGACTGGTATTCACTTTCACGCCCTGCTCGTCCGCGATCGATTCGAGGTCCGGGCGGTGCAATGCGGCGGCCAGCGGCACGACGCGCGACACCGGCTTGTATTCGGCGCGTCCCGGCAGATGGATCAGCAACGGGCTGGCCGTGCGATGCGCGTCGCCTTCGAGACGCGCCCAGGAACAAACCAGGTGATCGGTGCTCGCACGCCATACCCCAAGCGATCGACGCGCCGCGCGCGTCTGCGCGGCAG
>DASTTJ010000448.1:0-2273 GCA_035760205.1 Steroidobacteraceae bacterium
GCGCTGCACAAGCCCAATGTCTGGATCGACCTGTCGGGCTGGAGCCCGAAGTACTTTCCGCCGCAGCTGGTGCAATACGCCAACACGCAGCTCAAGACGCGCATGTTGTTCGGCTCGGACTATCCACTGATCACGCCGGACCGGTGGATCAAGGATTTCAAGGAAGCCGGCTTCCGGCCGGAAGTGCACGATCTCATTCTCAAGCAGAACGCCATCCGGGCGCTCGGGCTCGAGCGCGCGTGATATGACCGCCGTCGCGGCGAGTTGGACCTCCGACGCCTTCGCGACGCAGTACGAACGCCGCGACGACGGCTCGCTCATCCTGCGGCCCGTGCGCGAGCTCGCCCCGTATTCGCGACGACTCGTGGATTCTCTGGAACATTGGGCGCTGGCTGCTCCAGAGCGCGTGCTGGTTGCACGTCGCGATGCGAGCGGCTCGTGGCGGCAGGTGACCTATGAGCAGATGCTGGCGCGCGTTCTGCGCCTGGCAGGTGGGCTCCTCAGCCGCAAATTGTCCGCCGACCGTCCCATTGCCATCCTGTCGGGTAACAGCATCGAGCACCTGACGCTCGCGCTGGCCGCGATGTGGGCTGGAATTCCGTACTGCCCCGTATCGCCCGCGTACTCACTCTCGACCGGCGACCTGAGCCGGTTCCGCCATGTAATGGACCTGCTGACACCGGGACTGGTCGCGGCATTCGATGCGCCACGCTACGCGCGGGCGCTATCGCTGGTGGGCGCCGAGGTGGAAATCGTCTCGTCGCTTGAGTTGTTAGAGGTAGAGGCCCTGGACCAATCTCAGGCCATACCTCAGGTAAGCGAAGCGCATTCGGCCACGGACGCGGATTCGATCGTGAGACTTCTGCTGACGTCCGGATCCACCGGCAATCCCAAGGCGGTGATCGTCACGAACCGCATGTGCTGCAGCAACGCCGCGATGCTTCAGCAGTCCATGCCTTTCGTTGCCAACGAACCTCCGGTGCTGCTGGACTGGTTGCCGTGGAATCACACTTTTGGCGGAAGCCACAATGTCGGGTTGGTGCTGACCCACGGCGGATCCCTGTACATCGATGACGGCAGACCGACTGCCGCGGGAATCGCGGAGACGATACGCAACCTGCGGGAAATCTCGCCGACGGTGTACTTCAACGTGCCCAAGGGATTCGAGATGCTGGCGCCCCACCTTCGCGATGACGCAGCGCTTCGCGAGGCGTTCTATCTACGCCTGCGTGCATATTTCTTTGCGGGCGCGTCACTGGCACAGCACACCTGGGACGAGCTCGATGCGGCCTCGATGCGTGCGCTCGGCCACCGGACACCGATGTTGTCGGGCCTCGGCGCGACCGAGACGGGACCTTCCGTCACTTTTACGACCCCCGAGACCGGCCGCGCCGGAGTTATTGGCCTTCCGGCGGCCGGCACGCTGGTGAAGCTCGCACCCGTGGAAGAGAAACTCGAGATCCGCGTGCGCGGTCCCGCGGTGACACCGGGGTACTGGCGCCAGCCCGAGTTGACGGCAGAGGCTTTCGATTCGGAGGGCTTCTATCGGCTTGGCGATGCGGTCCGCCTCATCGACCCCGAAGACCCGACGCGTGGCTTGAAGTTCGACGGCCGGATCGGTGAAGACTTCAAACTTGCGAGCGGCACGTGGGTAAGCGTGGGTCCACTGCGCGCGGAGCTCATCGCCGCGCTCACGCCCATCGCGCAGGACGTGGTGCTCGCCGGCCTGGATGCCGATTTCGTCACGGCGCTGGTGATCCCGGATGTCAACGCCTGCGCCTCGATGCTGGCCTCTGCGGCTACACCCAACTACCCGGAACTGGCGCGAGAGCCTCGCCTGATCGCCTGGGTGCAGCAGCGCCTGGTGGCGCATGCACGCGCGAACTCCGCCAGTTCCCGCTGCGTTCGGCGTGCGCTGATCCTGCCGATGGCGCCGTCACTCGATCATGGCGAAATCACGGACAAGGGGTCGATCAATCAGCGCGCTGTCCTGCGGCGGCACGAAGAATGCGTGGCCGAGTTGTATTCAGCGGTACCGCCGGCGCACGTCGCCGTCATTGATCTGAAGGGGTCGCAAACTTGAAACTTCGTGACAACGTGGCCGTGACCATCGGCCTGTGTTTCTTTGTGGCCGTGCTCGAAGGATTCGACATCCAGGCCATGGGCGTGGCCGCGCCACGGTTCGCGCCTCAGTTTGGATTCGACGCGCAGCAAATGGGCTGGGTGTTCAGCTTCAGCAATATCGGGCTGGTCATCGGCGCCAGCTTCGGCGG
>DASTTJ010000449.1:0-7264 GCA_035760205.1 Steroidobacteraceae bacterium
AAGTTCATCTCCGACACGGCCAAGTACGGCGACCTCACGCGCGGCCCGCGCGTGGTCAACGACAAGACCAAGAAAGAGATGGGCAAGATCCTCAAGGAAATCCAGACGGGCAAGTTCGCCAAGCAGTGGATCGCCGAGAACGCCGGCGGCCGCAAGGAATACAACCGCCTCATGCAGGCGGATCTCGATCACCAGCTCGAGTCCGTCGGCGCCGACCTGCGCGCCCGCATGCCGTGGCTGGAACAAGGACGCAGCTAACAACTGCTTCGGTAACGAGGTACCCCCTATGCCCCATCGTGAACGAGTCATGATCTTCGACACGACGCTGCGCGACGGCGAGCAATCGCCTGGATGCAGCATGGCGCAGCCCGAAAAGCTCAGGGTGGCGCGAGCGCTTGCGGACCTTGGGGTCGATGTCATCGAAGCGGGTTTCCCCGCCGCCTCGCGCGGCGACTGGGAGAGCGTGAACGCGGTGGCGCGCGAGGTGCAGGGACCCATCATCTGCGGCCTCGCGCGTTGTAACCGCAGCGACATCGAACTCGTCGCCAGGGCGGTCCAGCCGGCGGACAAGAAGCGCATCCACGTGTTCCTCGCCACCAGCGCCATTCATCGCCAGTACAAGCTGAACATGGCTCAGGACGAGATCATCAAGGTGGCAGTCGAGGGCGTGAAGATCGCGCGCGATCTCGCCGAAGATGTCGAGTTCTCTCCCGAGGATGCGTCTCGAACCGAGCTCGACTTCCTCACACGGGTCGTGGAAGCCGTCATCGAGGCCGGCGCAACCACGGTCAACATTCCGGACACCGTGGGGTATACGGTGCCCGACGAGTTCGCGGAGCTGTTCCGCTATCTGCGCAAGAACGTCCGCGGCATCGACAAGATCCGCCTGTCGGTGCACTGCCACGACGATCTCGGCATGGCCGTCGCCAACAGTCTCACCGCGGTGGTCGCGGGCGCCCGGCAGATCGAATGCACCATCAACGGCATCGGCGAGCGCGCCGGCAACTGCTCGCTCGAGGAAGTTGTCATGGCGCTGAAGACGCGCGATGCCTTCTTCAACCTCGACACTGGCATCGACACAACGCGGCTGTACCCGACCTCACGCATGCTGGCAAACATCGTCGGTGTGCCCATTCCGCGCAACAAGGCGATCGTCGGCGAAAACGCCTTCGCGCATGAATCGGGCATTCACCAGCACGGCATGCTCAAGCACCACTCCACTTACGAAATCATGCGGCCACAGGACGTGGGCCTGACGCGCTCCTCGCTGGTGCTCGGCAAGCACAGCGGGCGCCATGCGCTGCGCGATCGCGTGCGCGAGTTGGGATTTGAACTCGACGAGCACGAGTTCGCGCGTGTGTTCGAGGAATTCAAGGCGCTGGCGGACAAAAAGAAGGAACTGTACGACGGCGACATCGAAGCACTCGTTTTGCAGGCCGAGCACAGCGCCGCGGGTCCCTGGTCGCTCCTCAATCTGCGGACCGCATCCGATGGAAGCAAGTCCGCAGAAGCCACAGTCCTCCTGCGCAACAGCGACGGCCGTGAGATCGAAATGCGGGCTACGGGCGACGGGCCGGTGGATGCCGCGTTGAAAGCCATTGAACGCGCCACGGGAGTGCAGGTGGTGCTGCGCAAGTTCGAAGTCCGCAGCGTATCGGCGGGTGAAGACGCACAGGGCGAAGCACTGGTGTACGTGGAGTACAATCAGCGCACTTATCGTGGCTCGAGCGTCAGCACGAATATCGTCGAGTCGGCAACCCAGGCCTTCCTCGAAGTCATCAACCGCATCGAACTGGCGCAAGTTTCGCTGGCCCGCTCGCGCGTCGCCCACGCGGTGGTCTAACTAATTCGGAGTTCATGCCAATGCCCATACCCGCAACGAAATACATCTGGTTCAACGGCAAACTCGTGCCTTGGGAAAAAGCCACCGTGCACGTGCTCTCGCATGCGCTGCATTACGGCTCCTCGGTGTTCGAAGGAGTGCGTGCGTACGAAACCCCGCGCGGACCTGCGATCTTCCGGCTGCGCGATCACACTCGCCGCTTGTTCGATTCAGCCAAGGTGTACCGCATCAACCTGCCCTTCACCGAAGATCAGATCAATCACGGTTGCCGCGAAGTCATTTCGCAGAACAGCCTGGCGCGTGGCGCCTATCTGCGTCCCGTGGCTTTCCGCGGTTATGGCGAAATCGGCGTCGTGCCGAAAATCGATCCGCCGGTCGAAGTCGCCATTGCAGCCTGGGAATGGGGCAAGTACCTCGGCGCCGCCGAAGACGAAGGCGTCGATGTCTGTGTGTCGTCATGGCAGCGCGTGGCGCCTAACACCATTCCGGCGATGGCCAAGGCCGGCGGCAACTACCTGTCGAGCCAGCTCATCGGCCTTGAGGCCAAGCGCTTGGGCTTCGTCGAAGGCATCGGCCTTTCATCGGACGGTACGGTGAGCGAAGGCGCGGGCGAGAATCTCTTCATTGTGAAAGACGGCGTGTTGTACACGCCCGGCATGGCGCACTCGCTGCTCGCCGGCATCACGCGCCACACCATCATCACGCTGGCGAAGGAACTCGACATCGAAGTGCGCGAAATATCCATACCTCGCGAGTTCCTCTACATGGCCGATGAACTGTTTTTCACCGGCACGGCCACGGAAGTGGCGGCCATTCGGTCGGTGGACGCCATCCAGATCGGCAACGGCAAGCGTGGCCCCGTCACGCAGAAGCTGCAGGCCGCGTACTTCGGCCTGGTGCAGGGCAAAACGCAGGACCCGCACGGGTGGCTCGACTACGTCGACATGAATGCCCCGCGAGCTGCAGTAGCAAGCTAGTTAGTTAGGGGGCAGGCACCATTTTCGGCTTTGCGAAAATGGTGCCCGCCCCCATTCTCCGGAACCTGAATGAGTACCTTGCCAAAGACGATGTTCGAAAAAGTCTGGGAAAACCACGTCGTGGTGCCCGAGACCGCCGATACGCCCGCCGTCCTCTTCATCGACCTGCATCTCACGCATGAGGTGACGACTCCTCAGGCCTACACGGAGCTGCGTGCCCGCGGCCTCAAGCTGCGACGGCCGGACCTCACGCTCGCGACCATGGACCACTCGACGCCCACGCGCACCGAGCAGGTGTTCGGCGGCGTGCCCATCGCCGTCGATTCGGCCGCGAAACAAGTGCAGCAGCTCGAGATCAACGCGCGCGAATTCGGCGTCGAGCTGTTCAACCTTCAGGACAGCCGTCGCGGCATCGTGCACATCATCGGACCCGAGCTCGGAATCACCCAGCCCGGCAAAACGATTGTATGTGGCGACTCCCACACCTCGACCCACGGGGCATTCGGCGCCCTCGCCTTCGGCATCGGCACCACGGAAGTGGGCCACGTTTTGGCCACGCAGTGTCTGCTGCAACGGCGCCCGAAAACCTTCGCGATCAACGTCCTCAACCAGCTGCCGAAGGGTGTCACGGCGAAAGACCTGATCCTGGCCATCATCGGCAGGATCGGCGTATCCGGCGGCACCGGCTACGTGCTCGAGTATCGCGGCGCCGCCATCGAGAAGATGTCGATGGACGAGCGCATGACCATCTGCAACATGTCGATCGAAGCGGGCGCGCGCGCGGGCATGATCGCGCCGGACGCGACCACGTTCGAATATCTCGCGCAAACACCCCGAGCCCCCAAGGGCGAAGCCTGGGATGCCGCCGTCGAACGCTGGAGCAAACTACCCTCGGATGCGGGCGCGACGTTCGATCGCTCCATCGACATCGATGCCAGCGCTCTGGTGCCCATGGTCACCTACGGCACCCATCCCGGGATGGTCGCGCCGATCACCGGTTCCGTGCCTGCGCAAGGTGACGCCTTGTTCGAGAAGGCGCTGAAATACATGGGGCTCAAAGCCGGCGAACCCATTGTCAACGTTCCCGTCAACAACGTGTTTATCGGCAGCTGCACCAATGGCCGTCTTTCGGACCTGCGCAATGCGGCACGCGTGCTGCGCGGCCACAAGCTCGCAGCGGGCGTGAAGATGCTCGTGGTGCCTGGATCACAAGCCGTCAAACGCGCTGCCGAAGCCGAAGGGCTGCACACGGTATTTCTCGATGCCGGCGCCGAGTGGCGCGAGAGTGGCTGCTCGATGTGCCTCGGCATGAACGGCGACCTCGTCCCGGCCGGTCACTATTCCATCAGCACCAGCAATCGAAACTTCGAAGGCCGCCAGGGCCAGGGCGCACGCACGCTGCTCGCAAGTCCTGAAACTGCAGCCGCGTCCGCCATTCGTGGGCGCGTCACCGATCCACGCGAGTTCGCGAACTGACCTGCATGCCTGCCATTAAAACCATTCGCTCCCGGACCGTCGCGCTGCCCGCGACCAACGTAGACACCGACCAGATCATCCCGGCGCGGTTTCTCACCTCCACCTCGAAGTCCGGCTTCGGCAAACATCTGTTTGCCGACTGGCGTTACGACGCCGCGGGCAATCCCAAGCCCGATTTCGTGTTGAACCGCCCCGAAGCGAAAGGCGCCGCGATCCTCGTGGCCGGCCGCAACATCGGCTGCGGTTCTTCACGCGAACACGCGCCCTGGGCCCTGCAGGACTTCGGCTTCCAGGCTGTCATCAGCACCGAGTTCGCTGACATCTTCCGCACCAATTGCCTCAAGAACGGTCTGCTGCCGGTGGTAGTCGACGATCAGACACACGCGTGGCTGCTGGCCAACCCCGGCGTCGAACTGGACATCGACGTCGAAAGCACGGCTCTCACGCTGCCCGATGGAACCCAGGTGACATTTCCGCTCGAGGGTTTCGCGCGTTACTGCCTGTTGAACGGCGTCGATGAACTCGGCTTCCTCGTGTCACAGAACGCCGCGATCTCCGCCTACGAGCAGAGCCACCGATGAAAGCCACCATTGCAGTCATCGCAGGCGATGGCATCGGACCCGAAGTCGTCGCTGAAGGCGTCCGCGTGCTCGAGCAGATCGGCAAACGCTTCGGACACGAATTCATTCTCGACGAGAAGCCCTTTGGTGGCATCGCCATCGACCTCACGGGTGATCCGCTGCCGCAAACCACTCTCGATGCGTGCCTCGCGGCGGACGCAGTGTTGTTAGGCGCCATCGGCGGACCGAAGTGGGGACCGTCATCTCCCGTGCGCCCGGAACAGGGCCTGCTGCGCCTGCGCCGTGAACTCGGCGTCTACGCCAATCTGCGACCCATCAAGCTGCACCCGGCCCTTCGCGACGCATCGGTGCTCAAGCCCGAGATCCTCGATGGGGTGGATCTGGTGTTCGTGCGTGAGCTCACGGGTGGCATCTACTTCGGCGCCAAAACGCGCACCGCCACGCTGGCGACGGACCTGTGCAGCTATTCCGCCAGTGAGATCGAACGCATCACGCGCGTGGCGGGCCGCCTGGCCATGCAGCGACGCCGGAAGATCGTTTCGATCGACAAGTCGAACGTCCTCGAGACTTCGCGCCTGTGGCGCGAGATTGCCGAGCACGTCATTCTTTCAGAGTTTCCAGACGTACAGCTCGAACACATGCTGGTGGACTCCGCCGCCATGCACCTGCTCAAGCGCCCGCGCGATTTCGACGTCATGCTCACCGAAAACATGTTTGGCGACATCCTGACCGACGAAGGCGCCATGCTCGCAAGCTCGCTCGGCGTCCTGCCTTCGGCTTCGATCGGTGATGGCAGCCGTGGCGTATACGAACCCATCCATGGTTCCGCGCCGGACATCGCCGGAAAGGGCATCGCAAATCCGATCGGCACCATCCTGAGCGTCGCCCTGCTGTTGCGGCATTCGCTCAAGCTCGAGCGCGAGGCCGCCACCGTGGAACAGGCGGTGGATCGTTGCATCGCCAACGGCGCGCGCACCGCGGATATCGCCGAACACGGCCGGCCCGCGATGACCACGCGCCGCATGGGCGACGCGGTGGTACTGGCACTGCAATCCTGAGGCGCGGCTTGGCCGCTTGACGGCCTACGTACCAGTCGGTATGGTTTGCCATACCCGATGGTACGGTGACCCATGGCCGAGACTCCCGAGAATTCCCGCACCCGCCTGCTGACTGCCACCATCGACCTGGTGCGTGCCAACGGTTATGCGGCCACGCGAGTCGAAGACGTCTGCGCCGCCGCCGGCGTCACGAAAGGCAGTTTCTTCCACCATTTCGCCAGCAAGGAAGCGCTGGCCATCGCCGCCGCGGGACAGTGGAACGATCGCGCCGCGCAGTTGTTCGCTCGGGCGCCGTATCTGTCCGAGCCCGAGTCAATCGACCGGCTGCTCGGTTACGTGAGCTTCCGCAAGGACCTCCTCGCGGGCGACATCTGGGAATGGAGTTGCTACGCAGGTACCACGATCCAGGAAACCCACGAAACCTATCCCGAGATCCGCGACGCCTGCGCGGCGTCGATCGCCAATCACCTCGCGATGTTGCGCGCGATGATCGACGACGTCTTGCGCGAACACCCGGTGGCCGGCCTGCGATCCGAGTCACTCGCGATTCACATCCAGGCCGTGCTGCAGGGCGCTTTCGTCATGGCGAAAGCGAAGCAGGACGCGGAAGCGGCGCGCGACAGCGTCGACCATCTCCATCGGTATCTCGAACTTTTGTTTGCCCCAAACCAGAAACGCAAACGCTGAAGGAGCTCCCATGCACCGCGTCGTCAATCGAGAACAGTGGATCGCCGAACGCCGGCAACTCATGCAGGAGGAAAAGGAATTCACCAGGCGTCGGGATGCGCTAAGCGAGAAACGCCGTGCCCTTCCCTGGGTCAAGGTCGACAAGCACTACGAATTCGATTCGCCGAATGGCCGCGTTGCGTTCGCAGATTTGTTTCGCGGGCGCAGCCAGCTCTTCGTGCAACACGTCATGCAGGGTCCGGGGCAACCGCTTCAATGCGTGGGTTGCGCGCTGGGAGTCGATCATCTCGAAAGCCTGCTGCCGCACCTCGAAAACCACGACGTCTCCGTCGTGGCCATTGCGCGGGCCACCAGCCCCGAACTCGAATCCCTGCGCCAGCGAATGCAATGGCGCACTCCCTTCTATTCATCCTTCGGTTCGGACTTCAACTTCGACTATGGCGTCTCGTTCAAGCCCGAAGATCTGGCCGCGAAGCGCGCCTTCTTCAACTACGAATATTGCGATCCGGTTATCGAAGACCTCGCGGGCAACAGCGTCTTCTACCGGGACGCGGCCGGCGACATCTTCCACACATATTCCAACTACGCTCGCGGCGGCGAAGATTTCCTCGGTATCTACCGTGTTCTCGAAGTCACGCCGTT
>DASTTJ010000450.1:0-2599 GCA_035760205.1 Steroidobacteraceae bacterium
GCCCACGATCAAAGCGGGCAACAGTGTGGGGCGCCGTAGCCACTCCACACCCCAAATGGCGGGCATCAGCAAGGCAAACACAACGCCGATCAGATAGTGCACCGTCCAACCTATCGCTCTCTCGGCTCGGACCGGTGGCGCGGCCGCGATGGAATCGTGGCGTACCCGGCCGTGCGCCAGATGCACGATCCACCGACCCACCAGCGCGAAGTTGGGAAGCGGAATGGTGAGCACGCCCTTGCGCGCGATGGCCCAGATGTCGGTCACTGCCGTGGCACCGATGCCCGTGATAACAACCAACATCAAGTCGTCCGTATCCATCAGTGACCCCTTGCCTTCAGACAACCCAGGCTGCACAGTGCCACTTGAAGTCCACTTGAGGTCAAGCGGTGCGTGATCTGGACATCGGCGAAGTCGCGAAGGAAGCCGGAATTCCGGCCTCCACCTTGCGTTTCTACGAAGCGAAGGGCCTGGTTGCCTCCGTGGGTCGGCGCGGTCTGCGCAGGCAGTACGATCACAAAGTGCTGGAGCGCCTCGCGCTGATCGCGCTCGGCCGCTCCGCGGGATTTTCTCTCGACGAAATCGCGCACATGTTCGCCCCCGGTGGCCGCATGCAGATCGATCGCCCGATGCTCGTGGGCAAGGCGGACGAGCTGGACTTCACCATCCGGAAACTCAGCGCCATGCGCGACGGCCTGCGGCATGCGGCGGCTTGCCGCGCGCCAAGCCACATGGAATGCCCGACGTTTCGCCGGCTGCTGAAGGTTGCGTCCGCGAAAACTGCGCGCGAGAAGAAATCACGTGGTTGAGTCCCCGTACCGCTGGGTCATCGTCGCGCTGGGGGCGCTCATGGGCTGCGTCGCGCTCGGCGCGATGTTTTCGCTGGCGGTGTTCCTGGCGCCGATGTCCGCCGAAACCGGCTGGTCGCGCGCGGGTATTGGCTTCGCAATGACGATCAATTTTCTCGTCATGGCCTTCGGGTCTTTTGGCTGGGGCGCGGCCAGCGACCGATGGGGCGCGCGCGTCGTCACGCTCATCGGTGCGGTGTTGCTCGGGCTGGCGCTCGTACTTGCCAGTCGCGCGACCACGCTCATGAGTTTTCAGCTCACCTACGGCATTATGGTGGGGCTATCGGCGAGCGCGTTCTTCGCGCCGATGATTGCAACTGTCACAGGCTGGTTCGAGTCGCGCCGCAACCTCGCGGTCTCATTGGTTTCGGCCGGTATGGGAATGGCGCCACTTACGATCTCGCCGCTCGCGAGCTGGCTCATCACAACCTACGGCTGGCGATCGGCGATGTTCTACGTCGGCGTTCTCGCGTGGATCGTGGTCATCCCCGCGGCGCTGGCAGTCCGGCGTCCCCCGGTGGCCGCGAGTGTGCCGGCGTCATCGTCCACCGCTCATGCCACTAGCAAGATCACCATCGGGCAGGCGCTTACCTCACCGCAGTTCCTTATTCTGGGTTTCACGTTCTTCCTCTGCTGCGCCGCGCACTCGGGACCTATTTTCCATGTGGTCAGTTACGCCATGTTCTGCGGCTTGGGCTCGATGGCGGCCGTCAGCGTCTACAGCGTCGAGGGGTTGGCGGGACTCGGTGGGCGTTTATTGCTCGGCGTGCTGGCGGATCGGTTCGGCGCCAAACGGGTTCTGGTCGCGGCGCTGGCCACGCAAGCGCTGGCCATAGCGGCGTATCTCGAGGTCAACGAGCTCGACGAGTTCTACGCAATCGCGGTTGTCTTCGGGGTGGCCTATGGCGGCGGGATGCCGCTCTACGCTTCGCTGGCGCGCGACTACTTTGGACAGCACATCATGGGTACGGTGTTTGGGGCGGCCACCATGTTGTCCAGCCTCGGGATGGCGATCGGGCCGGTAGCCGGCGGCTGGGTGTTCGACACCTTTGACAACTACGCGTGGCTCTACGTCGCCTCGTCCGCGGTAGCCGTCGGCGCGGTGTTGCTGGCACTGATGTTCCCCAAGCCGGTTCCGGTTCGTGCGTAACGCGGAAGCGTCCGAACTCGATCTGAAGCCGCGTTCCGCGTTATTCATCACCATTCCGCTCAGCCACTACTGCGAGAAGGCGCGCTGGGGGCTCGACCGCGCAGAATTGCCATACCAGGAACGCGCTCACGCACCGTTGTTCAACAGATTTGCAGGCGGAACGGCGCCAGTGCTGGTGCACGGCCGTCAGCGCATGCTCGATTCCACGGACATACTGATCTACGTCGACAACTTCCGCGGTGGTGATCTGCTGTACCCGCGCGAGGCGAACTCGCGATCGGAAGTCGAAGCACTCGTTGCACGATTCGACTCGGAGCTCGGACCTCATGTGCGCCGATGGGCGTACTCGCACATGCTCGCCGACGCGGCGCTGGTCCGTGCGGTGTGGTCACAACGGGTAACCCGCCTCGAGGCGCTCCTCGTCCCGGCGATTTCGCCGCTGGTGCGTTGGCTGGCGCGCAGGGCTTACAAGATCACGCCGGAAAGCGCGCAGCGCTCGCTTGATCGCGTGCACGGTGTATTTCGCGAAGTTGCTGAACGCCTGGCGGACGGCCGACGCTTTCTCGCGGGAGAACGCTTCACGGCTGCCGATCTAACATTC